>JAUPKI010000185.1 GCA_030837545.1 Thermodesulfobacteriota bacterium
AATTCCGTGGGGCCGTGGTCGTAATCTGACGCGCCTCTCTGGGACGTCAAGACGCATGAGGGGGAGACCAACCGGTTCAACTAAGGGAGATTTTTTTATCATGCACCCCCGTGTGATCATCGCTGCGTTAAAGGGAGGGTCTGGCAAAACGATCCTGTCATTGGGCCTTGTTGCCGCATGGCAGGAAAAGGGTTTCAAGATCGCCCCTTTCAAGAAAGGCCCCGATTTTATTGACGCCGGATGGCTCGCCTTTGCAGCGGCCCGGCCCTGTTATAATCTGGATCCTTTCCTGATGAATGAAGACCAGATCATGGCGTCTTTTCTCTCCCGGTCAGACGATTCAGACCTTTCCCTCATCGAAGGCAACAGGGGCCTCTTTGACGGGCTTGATTTAGACGGCTCATCCAGCACGGCAGGGCTGGCCAAGCTCCTCAAATCGCCCGTCCTCCTTATCCTGGATGTGTCCATGACAACCCGCACCCTGGCAGCCGTGGTCAAGGGATGTCAGGTCTTCGACCCGGGCGTGAATATCGCAGGGGTTATTCTGAATCGGGTTGCAGGCTCGAGACAGGAAAAATTGATATCCGCCGCTATTGAAAAATACTGCGGTCTTCCTGTGGTCGGGGCTGTTCCCAGATTGAAGGAAAATCTTTTCCCGGAACGACACATGGGCCTTGTCCCCTTTCAGGAGCGCGATCAGGCCGAAAAGGCAGTTTCATGGGCCAGGAAGATCGTTCAGGCTCATCTCGATTTGGATCAGATCTGGGAAATCGCCCGCCGATCCGAGGGTGAGGACATTGGGGCGTCACGAGACGCGACATCAGCATCGAAGGCAGCGGTCAGCGATTCATCTCCACGAATCGGATTCATCAGAGACCGGGCATTCTGGTTCTACTATCCGGAAAACCTGGAGCAGTTGGAACGGATGGGGGCTGTGATGGTGGAGATCGATGCCATGTCCGCTCCTGAATTGCCGCAGGTGGACGCCCTTTATATCGGGGGAGGATTTCCAGAGACCCAGGCCCGGGCCCTTGCAGATAATGGGAGTTTCAGAAAGAGCCTGAAGGAGGAGATCGAAAACGGGTTGCCGGTCTATGCGGAGTGCGGGGGGTTCATGTACCTGGGGGAGCGTCTTTTCGTGGATAACCGGTCTTATCCCATGGTGGGGGCTCTCCCGGTGGAATTTGTTCTTCAAGAAAGGCCTCAGGGTCACGGTTATACAGTCCTGAAGGTTGCCGGACCCAACCTGTATTATAATGTGGGCGACGAGTTGAAAGGCCATGAATTTCACTATTCCCGACCCGTTGTTATCCAGGAAAAGGGCCTGAAATTCGCCTTCAATGTCAATCGAGGCCGAGGCATTGACGGCCTGAGAGACGGCGTTTGCAGAAAGAATATCCTGGCAACCTACACCCATGTGCATGCGGCCGGCAATCCGAATTGGGCAAAAGGTCTGTTCCGGGCCGCCCTTTCGCACAAAAAGTCGGATAAATTTTTAAAAGTGGGAAAAGAATGTTTGACAACGCAATAATTGGGAATTATAGTCATAAACTTACATTCAAGGGTTGACAAGGGTTTCAGAAAATGGTAGGGGGGTACGATATTTCACTTAAGAAAGGGAGGTTTTAACTATGCCGACAGTAGAATTTGAGGGAAATACCTTTAGTCTCGATGAAGATGGATTCATTGACGATTTCAACAACTGGAATGAGGCCTGGATGAGATATGTGAAAACAACGGAAGGTATTGAGGAGTTGACCGACGAGCATAAGAAGGTCATACAGGTCCTGCAGGATTATTACAAGAAGAATGGGATCGCCCCCATGGTCAGAATCCTTTCCAAGGTTACCGGTTACAAGCTGAAATATATCTATGAGTTATTCCCATCGGGACCGGGCAAGGGCGCCTGTAAAATGGCAGGTCTGCCGAAACCGACAGGTTGCGTTTGATTCTACAAGCGTCATAATGAGAGTTCCCCACCGAAAAAAGGCGCAAGAGACAGCAGGTTAAACGTTGTCTTTTGCGCCTTTTTGACAGCAACCCAAAGGACCATCCGTTTCTGGGGGACGAATCCCTCTAACTGGTCTTGCTTCGAAGCGCCTTGCCTGCCAGCGGATTGTAGAGCTTGGTAATGGCGAACTTCATGACATCCAGGCTCTTCAGGTTAAAAATGATGTCTGCGAGCGTGACCTGGGCCTGCTCCGGAAGCACACACGCATTTGAGGAATCAAATTCGAGATCAGGAAAGGCCTTTTGAAGTTTTTTCTGGTCTTTCTGGCTCATGGCTACCTGAACCGCCTTTTTGCCGTTGATCTCCTGAATGTGCCCTCCCAGGCCCAACTCTTCTATCTTTTTCTGCTGTTCGGGGTCCAAAAAGAGATTGATACAGTAATCAGCCATGTAAACACCTCCTCTTGCTAAGTTAAGGGTACCTCATTCAGAGCCATATTGCTCTTCTATAAATAGTCATTCGTCTATTGTCAAGCCGTAATTGGTCGATATGCCGATTCTCATTCTGGATTCTCGGGCCTGTTCGCCTGCTTGGCGGCGTAAAGCGGTGGGTCCTGTGCGACGATCTCTGCTGACCCATATCTATATATGACAGCACGATCAGGTAGAACCATATGGGGGGTTTTTTCAGAAATAGACGCCATCCTGCCATTCGGAGGGCCTTGCTCGATGCAGTTTCAAAACGATGTCCGGAATGAGTACAACAAGTGCGATACGCCGGACAATACCATCCACCGAATTCAGCAAGGATTCAAGCGCCTGGATTTCCGGTCTGAATACGCCGGGTTCAAGGTCTCAGAATTCCTCCACTGGGGAAGGGTCTGGATCGATTCCCTTCAGATCGTATGCGAAGGGAAGGGCATCTCACCGAAACTGGCTGAGGCGAGCGCCCATGCAGAGTTGGCCGAACGTCTGAGCGCCGGGCTCTATTATCCGGTATTTGAAGAACAGGTCCGTTTTCATCTGCCGGGGATCTACAGCCCCGAGGCCATCCGTTTTTTAAACTATGAATGGATGGAGGGCTATGTGCAGGCCCACCAGGAGGGATTGCACAAGGCCGTGACCATAGAGGAGTTGCTTCGAAGGGAAGTCCAGCTCAACGGCTCGGACCTGGCGGAAATCAAGGACTGCGAGATGGCGCGACACTGGGTGGACGGCTATTCTCTGCTTCGCGAAGAGACGGTCAAGGTCCCGGTCAAATTCTTGGCCTACATCCACGGCTCCAACGGGATAGCCGCCGGCAACACCATCGAAGAGGCCATCATTCAGGCAAGCTGCGAAATCCTGGAGCGATATGCCCAGATCAGCATCATCAAACCGGAGACGATCGTCCCTACCATCGACCCCGCTTCGGTGACCCTTGATCTGATCCACGGGATGATCGCGTTTTATACCCAATACAATGTGGGCGTTACCCTGAAGGACCTCTCTTTTGACGGGACGCTTCCGGTCATCGGGGTGCTCTATACCAATCGTAACCTCCCCCCGAACCGAATGGAACATGAGTCCCTGATCGCCGGTGCATCCTTCAATCTGGAGGAGGCGCTAACGCGGTGCTTCACCGAGGGAATGCAAGGCAAGAAAACCCTTCTCTCTTCACGACCCCAGTTCGACAGGCCGGTAGTCCCCAAAACCGAGGTCAGGGACTACTATCCCTTGATGCGATGCGGCGTCTCCCCCACAGATATCTCCTTCTTAAATGAGGGGGGGATGACGAACTTCCGCCCATGGCGCAAGAAAGACATTCTGGAGGAAATCGAGGGACTCAAGGCGATCGTCAAGGGACTCGGGACGGATTGCATCGTTGTGAATCACACCCATCCGATCCTTCAGTTCCCGGTGGTCCGGATAGTCATCCCCGGGATCTCCGATTTTCTCCCCTTCCTCCCGCCGACCATCCTGACTGACGACAAGACCAAACCCGCTACGGCCTGGAAAGGGGAGGCCTTCAGGCGGGTCATGCAGAGTTTCTTCGTTGATCAATGATTCCCATTTAGGGATGTTTTCTCATACAGCGACGGCCTTCTTCCGGGAAGGAAATATTTCATCCTGTGTCTTCTCACTTCCTGAAGGGTCTCATCCCTTAGATCGGCATACAGGATGTGCTCCCTCATCCCGACGTACCGGGCCAACACTCGGCCATCCGGCCCGAAAGCCACGGCGACCCCTGGAAACGTGAGGCCGCCCCCACAGGCCCCTACCTGGTTGCAGGCAATCACAAAGAGCCCGTTATCAAAGGCCCGGGCCGGCAGATGCCTCATCCAGCTTTCCAATTTTTCCTCGGGCGTCCCCCGCGGCGAGGCATGGGGGAGAAAGACCATGTCCGCGCCCATGAGGGCCATTCGGGTACTGATTTCAGGAAAGTGGGCCTCGTAGCAGAGCTGCACACCGAACCTGGTGTTTGCAGCCTTATAAACCTCGATCTTCTGCCCTGGGCGATAGAGGGTTGTCTCTGTGGGACCCAGGTGTGTTTTGCGGTAGGAGCCGATCACGCCCTCTGGCCCTGCAATGATCTGGGTGATGTAAGGGTTTCCCTCATCCACGACCTCGATCAGACCGGCCATAATGACAATCCGCATCTCCCCGGCTGACCTGACCAGCCGACCCACGATCTTTTCCATCTCCTCGCGGCCATAGATCCGGCCGGGGGAATCCTGCATGTATCCGGTGACCGACAGCTCCGGGAAACAGACGACATCGGCGCCGTTGGCGGACGCCTCCTGCGCCATGGCATCTATCCTGTCAATGTTTCGGGTGATGGCTCCGGGAATGGAGTGCATGCAGACAGCGGCTATCTTCAGATCGTCCACTGTGTACCTCCTTCAATATGGCGCAGGGGCCAGTGATCGGCAACAGACGACCTGTGGCCGGATCGCATCAGCAGTCATTGATTACCATCTTC
>JAUPKI010000186.1 GCA_030837545.1 Thermodesulfobacteriota bacterium
GGAAATTAGGGATTGGGGAATTTAGGGATTGGTGATGGTCATCTGCGAAATCTGGTTAATCTGTGGAAGGGATTGGGGAATTGGGACAGGGTGTGTTCACCGAACAGGAAAAGGAGGGACATCATGAGATTTGAGTTTGTGGATGAAGTGGAAAGGGGAGGGTACTCTGCCAAGATCAAGGTGATGGGTATCGGAGGGGCTGGAGGCAATGCCATCAACAACATGATCAATTCCGATCTGAGGGGGGTCGACTTCATTGTGGCCAATACCGACGCGCAGGACCTTGAGAAGTCTCTCTGTTCACACAAGCTTCAGTTGGGTCCTTCCATCACCATGGGTCTCGGCGCCGGGGCTGATCCCGAGATCGGGAGAACATCGGCAGAAGAAAGCGTCACAGAGATCAGCGATGCTTTGGATCGGGCTGATATGGTCTTCATCGCAGCGGGAATGGGCGGGGGAACAGGAACCGGCGCTTCCCCAGTGGCTGCCCGTTTGAGCAAAGAGAACGGGGCGTTGACCGTGGCCGTGGTGACAAAGCCCTTCAAATTTGAGGGCAATCCGCGAATGGAAAGGGCTTTGGAAGGGATCGACGCCCTCAAAAAGGAGGTGGACAGCCTGATCATCATCCCCAATGAACGGCTCAAGAGCCTGGGCGACAAGTCCACCCCCGTGAAAGACCTCTTTGTAAAGGCCGATGAGGTCCTCCTTCAGGCGGTCAAGGGCATCGCAGATCTCATTATGAGCCGCGGGTTCATCAATCTGGATTTTGCCGATGTCAAAAAGGTGATGGAACAGATGGGGACGGCCCTGATGGGCATGGGGAGGGCCAGTGGTGAAAACAGGGCATGCGAGGCGGCGCAGAAGGCCATCAACAGTCCCTTGTTGGAAGATATCTCCATCGATGGGGCCAAGGGGCTTCTCATGAACATCACCGGACCTCCGGACATGACCATGGATGAGGTGGAGGCCGCATCCATTTACATCAAAAGTGAGGTCAATGAGGACGCCGAGGTCTTTTGGGGAATGGTCTTAGACGATACACTGAAGGATGAGATCCAGATCACCGTTATCGCCACGGGGATTGATGGTCATGAGACACCGCAGGAACGGAACTATCTCAGGGCCGTGGTCAAGGATGCGGCCAAAAGACCGCCGGTCCCGGAGTATGACAACGTGGTGAGGCTGAGGGATGTGACGGTTGAGGATATCGAAGAAAGCTGGACGGTGAGGAAGAATGGCGTCAACCTGGACATGCCGACATTTCTAAGAGAGAAGCAAACTACCTCGCCATCACCCAAGGAAGACCCTTATAAACAGGAGAAAAGAGGTTTTTTCGACAAATTTCGCTTTAGGGAAAATCTCGATTATCCAACCTTCATGAGAGCAAAGGCCGATTGACCGCAGCAGGCGACATCGTTTCGCTCTATCGGGCCCGGATCGCAGAGGAAGATGGCGCAGTTAAAAAGGATTGGGGAGGGAGGGTCTCCATTGCCCTAACATACCCCAATGATTACCGTCTGGGCATGTCCAACCTGGGGTTCCAGATTGTGTACCGTCTGTTGAACCAGAGGTCAGAGGTTGTTGCAGAGCGCGTTTTCCTGCCCGAAGGTCAAGAAATGTCCCTCTACCTTCGATCAGGAAAGCCGCTCCTTTCACTGGAATCGCAGACGCCCCTGTATGAGTTTGACCTTGTAGCCTTTTCTCTCTCTTTTGAAAATGACTATCCCAATGTCCTTCACATCCTGGAACTGGGGGGGATCCCCCTCTCTGCAGCGGAGAGAACAGGGGGCATGCCCCTTGTCATGGCAGGGGGAATCACCACCTTTCTGAATCCGGAACCCCTTTCGTCCTTTGTGGATTTCTTTCTTCTTGGCGAGGCCGAGGCCAATTTAGACCCATTCCTGGATGCCTTTCTGGAGTGCAACAGGGCCGATGCGGTTAGGAAAGAGATCCTGGCCCGCCTGGCCAGGAATGTCCCAGGTCTCTATGCGCCCCTCTTCTACCGGGCTGAATACCACGGGGATGGGACCCTGAAGGCCTTTTCTCCGACAGAGGATCAGATCCCTGAAAGGATCCGGGTTCCCCGCCCTCTTGACGGGGGGTTTTCGAAACATGGGGCGCCCGTATCCGCCATCACGACCCCGGACACGGAATTCAGCAACAAGGTCCTGGTCGAGGTAGGGAGGGGGTGCGGTCATTCGTGCCGATTCTGCGCGGCAGGCTATGTGTATCGGCCTCCCAGGCTGTATGACGATTCACACCTCTATGCCGCCGTCCGGGAGGCAATGGAGCGGACCGGCCGGGTAGGCCTGGTGAGCCCTGCAGTGTCTGACGTGCCGGGGATAGAATCCCTGACGGCCATGATCATTGAGCGAGGGGGGACCTTCTCGGTCTCATCCCTCAGGGCCGAGACCCTGTCCCAGGGGCTTCTCGATAACTTCAAATCCACCGGGCAGAAAACCATCGCCATCGCCCCTGAAGCCGGCTCTGAAAGGCTTCGCAGGACCATCAACAAACATCTCACAAGAGAGCAGATCTATGAGACGATCCGCATGATATCCAGGACCGGCGACTTTTCCGTCAGGCTCTATTTTCTGATCGGGCTGCCCACGGAAACGGATGAGGACGTGGGCGAGATCGTTGAATTGGTCAAGGGAATCAGACACCATATGGTCAAGGAATCTGCTCTCAGGGGGAGCATCGGCCGCATCCGACTCAGTGTGAATTGCTTCGTGCCGAAACCCTTTACCCCCTTTCAGTGGTTTCCCTTAGAGGACGTGCAGTCTCTGAAAAAGAAACAAAAATGGTTGAAAAAGGCCCTGGCCAAGGCGGGGGGCATGGATGTGGGCCTGGACGTCTCAAGGTGGGCCTATATCCAGACCCTCCTCTCCATGGGGGACCGGAGGGTAGGTTCCATCCTGAGGCTGGCCCACCAGTCCGGCGGGGACTGGACCCGAGCGCTTAAATTCTCCGATATCAACCCTGACTTTTTTGTGTACCGGCCAAAGGGGATCGATGAACGCCTCCCGTGGGACTTTATCGACAACGGCATTCTGAAAAGGCATCTCATCAGGGAGCATGATCTTGCTCTGAAGGGAGAGGAGTCGGAGATCTGTCATGTGGGCGAATGCTGGCGCTGCGGGGTGTGCGCCGGACCTGGCCATTTCCATTGAGGGAGAGCCATGCTGCGAAAATTGGTAGTGGGGCCGTATCAGGCCAATTGCTATATCCTGGGCGACAAAGAGACCGGCGAGGGTCTGGTGATCGACCCCGGCGACGAGGTCTTCCGGATCGTAAAGGA
>JAUPKI010000187.1 GCA_030837545.1 Thermodesulfobacteriota bacterium
ACGTCTCCGTAGCGCCATAACCCTGATAAATCACCTTGCCGAACTTTTCTTGCCAGCGCTTTCCGACCTCCACAGGGAGCACGTCTCCAGCGCTGTACCAATACACAACGGAACTCAAATCGTAGTGGTCGATTCGGACGTGATCGAGCATCATCCGGTACAGGGTCGGCACGCCGATCATGGCGGTTGCCCTGAATCGCTCAATGCCTTCGAACGTGGCATCCACATTGACCTTCGGCTGCAGCATCAGGGTGCCGCCGACCAGAAGGGTGGCGAGGCTGCACGTTTGTCCCAGGATGTGAAAGAGGGGCGCATTCCCGAAGATGATGTTCTTTTCCACAGCCACCAGGGGCTCGCTCACCGTGATCTGTTCAGCCATGGAGACCAGGAACAGATCGTGTGTAAAGGGGACGCCTTTGGGGAACTTGGTCGTGCCCCCGGTATAAAGGATTTCTGCCGTGGCTCGGCCATCCCGCTTCAGACCTAACAATTGACTCACATCCCCGTACTTAGACAGGAGGTCCCGGAAACCATAGGTGTTTTCTTCATGCGCAATCTTCCCCTTGGGGATCACGTCGAAAAGATAGCCAAAGGCCCTTTTCCACCAGGGGAGGAGGTCTGCCATGCGTGTGACAATCACTGTTTTTATGTGGGTCTCGGACAACACCCTCTTCACGTATCCAAAGTTGGTGTCCGCACAGACGATGGCCTCCGCTTCGCTGTCATTGGCGATATATCGAAGATCATGAGGCGTGTAGATGGGGGTAATGGGAACAGCGACCGCGCCTACCCGCTGGATCGCAAGCCACGTCACCACCCACTGGAGCGTATTGGGGATATAGAGCATCACTCGCTGGTTAGGCCTCATGCCAAGGCCATGCAGCGCCGCAGCGAACCGTTCGGCCAGCCTCCTCACTTCAAGGTAGGAGTACCGCGTTCCAAGATAGATGACCGCTGCATGATCGCCCCGCCTTCGAGCCGTCTCGTCAAAGGTGGCATAAATGTTGTAGCCCGTCGTCTGATTCATTGCCTTCGAACCGTTTAGGGTTCAAGGTTTAGGGTTCAATAGTTGGACGTTGGACGTTCGATGTTGGACGTTCAAGATTTAGGGTTTCCTGAACGACTGCAAGATGCTTTAGACCCCGAAGTAAGCCGCCTTGATCTCGGGGTTGTCCATGAGCTCCTTGCCGGTCCCGTTGAGCGTCAGCATGCCGTTTTCTATGACGTATCCCCTGTGGATGATCGGGAGCACGGGCCTCGCGAATTGCTCGGTCAGCAATACCGTGATCCCTGAGTCTTTCTTTAGATTGCAAATGGCACCCACGAGCGTCTTCTGCATCATGGGGCTGAGTCCCAGGAGCGGTTCGTCCAGGAGCAACAGCCTTGGCTTGACCACCAGGCTCATGCCGATAGCGAGCATCTGCTGTTCTCCCCCGCTCAGGAAACCCGCCTTTCGAGTCCTGAGGTGGATGAGGGCAGGAAAGAGCTTGAATACATCATCCATCGCCTCATGGATCTGCAGTTTCTTTCGAAGATATCCGGCGATTTTCAGATTCTCCACCACACTGCTTTCCGGGAAAACCGGGTGTCTCTCTCTTGAAAGCACGATGCCCTTTTTCACGCGCTCGCTCGGGCTGGTTTCCGTGACGTCTTCTCCGTCAAAGACAACCTTACCGTAAACGGTAATCCGCTCCCCGCCCCTCCGTTTCTCCTTCGTGCGCATGTCGATAATGAGGCCTGAAAGCGTATTCATGAGGGTGGTCTTTCCCGCGCTGTTGGAGCCGATAACGCCGACGACCTCGCCCTCTTCGACATTCATGCTGAAGTCATTGAGCGCCAGCGCATTTTCAAAAAAGACCATGAGATTTAAAACATCCAGCATAATCATTCTTCCGAGCCGAGATACGCCTTCTTGACCTCGTCGCTCTCCATGACCTCTTTGGCTGACCCTTCAGCGATCTTCCGACCGAAGTTGAGCACGATGACCCGGTTGGCAATTCTGAAGAGTTCCTTCAGTCGATGCTCGATCATAATGATGGTCTTCCCTTCCAGAAGAAGCTTCTCGATGATCGGCACAATGCTGGCGACTTCTGCCAGGCTCAGACCCGAGAAGAGTTCGTCCAGAATCATCAGTTCCGGCTGAAGGGCAATGGCCTTTGCCAGCTCCAGCCTCTTCAGATACCCCTGAGGGAGGACACTGGCTGCCTTGTACGCCACCTGGGCATCCCGCTCAAATCCCACTTCCTCCAACAGGTCCAGGGCTACCGCATTGCGGTCTCCGTACTTACCTCCGACCAGTGCCTTCACCCTTGGAGAATACAGGGGGATGATCATGTTCTTGAAGGCCGGGAGTTGGTAGAAAGGTTTCACCATCTGAAAGGTTCTCGCGATGCCGAGACGCACGATCTTATAAGGGGCCAAGCGGGTGATCTCCTGTCCCTTAAACATCACTCGTCCCCCCGTGGCCTTCACAAAACCGGTGATAAGATTGACCGTCGTGGTCTTGCCGGAGCCGTTGGGGCCGATGATGCCCAGCAGATCCCCCTTGTTGAGATCAAAGCTCACCCGGTTGACGGCCTGAACCCCTCCAAAGGCCTTTGAAAGCTCATCAACCCTCAACAGGGGAGTTTCACTCATTTCTCGACCTCAACCCAGCGCTCAAACTGGTGATATTTTCGCGCGACGAAGTGAAAGATCCCTTCGGGGAGCCCCACAACAAAAATGACGAGGAAAACGCCATAAAAGACGATCCTCAAACCGCCCAGGGCTCGAAGCGCTTCGGAAAGAGGCACCAGGATAAAGGCGCCCAGAGTCGCCCCTGCAAAAGATCCGGGCCCCCCCACCATAGCGGCCGCGATGGGAAGAATGGAGTAATCCAGGGCAAACACCGGCATGCCCACAAAACGGTAGACATGGGTCATCATGGCGCCCGCAAAGGAGCCCACGACACTGGCGATAAAAAGGGCCTGGATCTTGAACCAGTAGATGTTGATCCCTGCGTTCATGACGGAACGGTCGTTATCTTGGATGCCCTTGAGAACCAGCCCATAATCCGAGGTCATCAGACGCCTGAAACCGAACAGGGCCGCAAGAACAGCCGCCAGGAGAATGTAAAGCTCCAGCCAGGTGGAAGGGAGAGAGGTGAGACCGCTGATCCCTTCGGTGCCGCCGAAGATCTTGGTGGCCTCAATCACCCGCTCCAGCATGAGGGGGATGATCAACGTGACCATGGCGAAATAGACGCCCCGAAGCCTCAGGACCGGCAGAAGGAGAACCGTGCAAATGGCGCCTCCCACGACCGCTGCAATGGGGATCGTCACAAAGGGGGAAATGCCGAAGTAATGGTTGAGGATCCCGGAGCAGTAGGCGCCCATTCCAAAAAACAAGGCCTGTCCGAGAGAAACCATGCCGCTCTGAGCAAGAATATCCCAGCTAATGGCAAGAAGGGCAAAGATGGCCACAGAGAGCAGAACTCTCTGCCAGTACACCCCGAGAATTAGGGGGAGAACGATGAAGCCGACGATGGGAAGGAGTCTGGGCGCCGACAGATAAAGCATCTCCCGCCAGGAACAGACGGCAAAAATGTCTTCAGCCCTGACCTTAATGCCCCGATCGATTCTCTCTCGTCTTTTCTTCACGTGACTCCTGAACCCCCACAGGTTCCCCGTTTCCCGTTAGTGGAAAACCCTAAACGCTGAACCCTGAACCACACGACCCTAAACCCTCAACCCTAAACCCTGAACGTTGAACCCCTAAACGCTTACTCAGATTCTCTCTTCCAACTCCTTCTGCTTTCCGTACAAGCCCGAGGGTTTGATCACGAGCACGATCAGAATGGCCACCAGGCTGACGATCATGGTCCAGTGGGA
>JAUPKI010000188.1 GCA_030837545.1 Thermodesulfobacteriota bacterium
GGGCTTCGCCCCCCTGAAGGAACTCGTCGAGGCCTTTTTTGAACAGGGCGGCAAGCTGGTGGTGTGTGTCCCCTGCATCCAGGAGAGAAAAATAGACGTGTCGGAACTGATCGAAAATGCCCTCCCCATGGCCGGAGGGGCCTTAACCGAAGAGATCCTGTCCGCCAACGCGACGCTGGTCTATTGACGGGAAACGACGATCCCCCATGCCGACACGTGCCTGCATGGGTGTTTTTATATAGGAGGCGTGAGGCGCAAGGATAAAAAGTGTGGAGTGTGAAGTGTGAAGTTAAGAGTTGAAATAGGAATGCTTCCCTTTATAAGTTTAGGCACTCCAACTTCGTAACTCCACACTTAGGAACAAGTATCCAGCATCCAGTATCGATTAACCAGTAACGAGCAAAAGGAGGATTTATGAAAAAGAGAAGATGGAACCAATGGACGACGGTTGTTGTAATGATGGCATTCTGCCTGTTCCTTGGCCTTGCGGTCAATGTTTCCGCAAAGGAGCCGGCTGCAAAGGCGGAAGCGACCGGAGTGGTCGAAATCAAAGGACAGGTCAAGGCCGTTTCGAACAAGGCCAAGACCGTCTCTGTTACTGTGGAAGGCAAGGGCGTCGTCATGGTCAAGTTTGACGATGCCACGGAATTCGTGAACTTCAAGGAGGCGAAAGAGATTGAACCGCCGACCGGTGTTGTGGTCAAATATAAGACGGTCGGTCCTGATAATGTTGCGACCTATATCAAGAAGGACCTTGTGACGCTGCCAGACGGGGTGACGGAGATCAAGACCGAGGAATTGGCCGAACTGGTTGCAAAAGGATCCGTTCAGGGAAATTATTGCCTCATTGATTCGAGACCTGCCAAGGTCGCCGCTGCGGAACTCATTCCCACAGCCGTTTCCATTCCGGTCACCGTGATGGATGAGAAGGGGGAGAAGACACTTACGTGCGGCAAGGATAAGGTGATGATATTCTACTGCGGCGGACCTACCTGAGGCATGAGTCCCAAAGCCGCCGGTCTGGCGAAAAAATGGGGATGGAACCATGTGCGGGCGTACAATGACGGAATGCCTGCGTGGAAAAAGGGAGGGAACTATACCGTATCCACGGCCGACTATGTGAGGACGGGCAATATCGTCCTGATCGACTTGCGGGCGCCTGCGGCCGTTGCTGCAGGCCACATTCCGAAGGCGGTAGGGATTCCGGCAAATCAGCTTGAGAGTGCCAAAGATAAATTTCCGGATTCCCTGACCGCTCCGATTGTCTTTTACTCCGATAACGTGGAAGAATCGATCAAGGCGGTAAAAACGGCCCGCAGTTGGAGATACAAGAACGTCACACTCCTTGAATTTCCCGGAGCAGTAGAGTGGCAGAAGAAGGGATATGACGTCAAGACAGGGCCAGCCGCAGCGGAGATCATTTATGTGCGGAAGCTGGATCCGGGCGAGATCAGCATCTCTGACTTTGAGGCGGCCTTGAAGACCCAGACGATTCCGGTAATCGACGTGCGCGCCCCTTCCGAGTACGCGGCCGGGCATTTCTCCGGGGCCGTCAATATTTCCCTTGATGACTTGCCTGCGAAATTAGACCAAATCCCCAAGGACAAATTTGTGGTGGTCCATTGCAGCACAGGAATCAGAGGGGAGATGGCCTATCTGCTTCTCAAGGAAAAGGGCTATAATGTCAAATACCTCAAGGCCGGGTGCAAGTGCAACCTGGACGGGACATATCTAATCTGGGAATTGTAAACCCGATGTCTCAGTCCCCGATGACCGCCTCCGCTCCGATACGGGGGCGTTCGTCTTGTGCGCCTAACCTAAGATCAAGCCGTTCCCGGCGTGCTTCGTGAAGATCCGTACGCTTCATGAAGCGTAGTCGCAAGGGTCGCGTTGAAACAAAGGGATTTACAAATTGGATGCCCTGTGATATCTTGTTGCCCATTATAGATAAGGAGGTATGACCCATGAAATATGGAAATAGTTGTATTGCCCTGGCGATTTTTCTTTTAAGTGCACTTCTTTTCCTGCCCCAGAATGCGCCTGCATCAGACGCCAAGGGGCCTTCCCCTGACAAGGCCCTCTGCGACGAGATGATCCGGTTCGGGAAACAGTCCTATGAACGGGGAAAGTATCTTGACGCCAAAGAGTATTTCCGGAAGGCGGTGCAGGCCGATCCCTCATCGACTGAGGCCTGGAGGCACTATGATCTGGCCGTCATCCATGCCCTGGCGGAAAAGGTCAACAAGGATAAGGCCCTGATTGCCCCCGGTGTCTCTCCACAGGTCCCGGACAAAGCAGCAGCGGCGCCGCCGCCCTCTCCCCCGCCTCAAGAGCCACCGGCTGCCAAAAAGTCCAAATTCGTCATTGTTGAAGATGAAGGGTGTTGATGCAACAACGGGCATGAAGGGAGGCGTGAATTCTTATGAGTGAGAGCACTGGAACCCGCGTGACAGGCGGCATCCTGAAAAGGGCCTATTCGGCCGTGTTTTACGAAAACTGGCCGGTCTGGCTGGGGGGCATCCTGATCGGCATTATGAGCGTCATGACCTTCGCCTGGGCCAGGCCATGGGGTGTTGTCGGCGGATTGAGGAACTGGGCGGACTGGTTTTTTCATCAGCTCGGTCTGTACAGCCATGCCCCGGCCTCACCCCTCACCTCGACCAACTCGATCCTCACCCTCGGCCTGCTGTGGGGCGCCTTCGGCGCAGCGCTACTCTCCAAGCAGTTTGCCCTTCGCATGGCGCCGGGGCTTGAATTGATCAAGGGGGTCGTCGGCGGGATTTTTATGGGAATCGGGTCTGCAATGGCAGGGGGATGCAATGTGGGCGGTTTTTATACAGCGACCAGCGCCCTGTCGTTTTCAGGCCTTGCCATGATGGTGGGTCTCATTATCGGCGCCTACCTGGGACTTCGCTACCTGTACTGGGAAATGATGCATCTTCCGTCAAATCCTCCTGCCGCTGCCAGCGGCAAGAAAAGCCTAAACCTCCTTCCTCTGGAGCCCTATATCGGCCTCCTCGTCTTCTTAGGGGCCATTGTGGCTGCTGGGTTCTATGCCCGAGAGGCCTATGCCCGTGTGGGAGGACTCCTTCTCTGCGGCATCGCATTCGGGATCATCATCCAGAGGACCCGCTTCTGTTTCGTCCGGTGTTTTCGAGATCCCTTCATGACCGGAGAAGGGGACATGGTGCGGGCCGTGACCTACAGCATCATCATCAGCATTCTGGGATTTGCCGCGCTTAAATGGACCGGGCTGCGGCCGGAGGACGTCTATGTGACCCCGAACTTCTGGTTCGGCGGCCTGGTGGGGGGGATCGTCTTCGGTTTCGGCATGCTTCTTTCCGGCGGGTGCGGTTCCGGGAGCGTCTGGCGGGCCGGAGAAGGCCATATCAAACTGATGGTGGTGGTGGTCTGTTTTGCCTTAAGCAACTCCCTTTTTAAGACGCTGATGGATGTGTCTCAAGGCTTTAAGGCCCTGATGGGGAAGAGCGTGTTCATGCCCGATTTCCTGGGCTACAAATGGACGGTCATTATCCTCATAGCGATCTTCCTCATCTATTCACTGGCAGCCGCCTGGAATGAAGAGACGGATAAATTCACTGTGGAAATGTGACGGAACAGTGTCCGCTGAGTGAAGGAGGCACCCCATGGCCGGTGAACCGGCGGAATGGATGCCTAAGAAAGATGATGGTTGCGGGCGAGGCATCCCCGAAGCATGGCTCTAAGTCGCTCCTTGGCGACGGCCGGGATCTCCTCGATGGCCGCCTCTTTGCACAGTTGAATGGTCTTTCTCATGGAATCGACACATTCTCTGCACTCGGGACATTGATGGAAATGCCGTTCGATCTCGCGACAGACCGCATCGTCCAGTTCACCGTCCAGGTATTCCGACAGCCTTTCAAAATCTTTTCTGCAGTCCTCCCTCATTGCACAATTCCCTCCTTGTAGGCGTTGGATATCCTCTCCCTCAGGTAGAGGCGGGCCCGGTGCAGGCGGGTCTTGACCGATTGCGTCGATATGCCGAGGATGTCAGCGGTTTCCTCCGTGCTGAATCCCTCGATGTCCCTGAGATTGAAGACCAAGCGGTACTTATGGGAAAGAGAGTGAATGGCAGCGTCAATGATGTTCTTCAATTCAGCCCGCAGCATGCTATCCGATGGATCATCGGACACGTCCGGGATATCATACGTTGGATGATCGCCATTCTGTGGGAAAAATGAGTCCAGGGAGATCTCGTGATTCGGTTCGCACTTCTTCTTGCGCCGTTTCCGGATGCAGGCCGTGGTTGCGATCTTGAAAAGCCAGTTCTTTAATTTGGTCTCCTCCCGAAAGTCCTTGAGATATTTGAAGGCATTCAGGAAGGTCTCCTGTGCGATGTCTTCTGCGTCCTGGAGATGGCCGCACATTTTGAGACCAAAGGTGAATATCCGGTCCTCGTACCGTTCCACGATCTTTTCCATGGCCTCCATGGAGCCGGCCTTGAACTCGGAAATCAGATGATGGTCAATAGATTCGGTGGCTCTTTCGTTCATGGTGCATCCTTGATTCAGAGCAATTTTTGCGGGGGAACACGACAACGATGTCTATAGCCCAAAGGGCACGCTATTCTCATCTTATATGAAAGCGGGTCCGAATTCAAACGGAATCAGGGGAAGACGGCGGTCCATATGTTGAAATGATGGTTACATAATCATTGATCCCAGAGGCCCTTTCGTATAAGATACAGCAACATAAATATGTTCTTGATCGAGCAAGGCCTGCAATAAGATAACGGTGCATGCTAAAAGGGAATGTGGTCAGGGGGTTA
>JAUPKI010000189.1 GCA_030837545.1 Thermodesulfobacteriota bacterium
GTTCGACCACAGGGCACTTGCAGTCCAGGACTGGCCTGATGTCATCTGGGTATGGATCGGCTCTCACGATGCATACAGAAGGCTGTTAAAGCTCTTGGGCTGAGGCATGGGTTCAGGCTCCCCAGAAGACTTCTCCAACCGGCCGTTGGCTATGCTGTTGAACGCGGAGAGCCACTGGCCATAAAACAAAAAAACGATCTGCTTGAATATTTTCTTAGATTTTACGCCTTGAATCCGGAACATGGGATGCAGTATGACAGCCATTTCAACATATCCAGCTCCTTCCATTCCAATTCCCCGCTATTCGGCTGGGGCATGTCCAGTGGACCCTATCACCGACTGCACCCATCGATCCAGGCTTTACCTCCTCATTAGTGATCGTCCAATATCACCCAAGAGCCTTTTATAACTCGTTTTCTCGGATTTACCTGAGGATTCAAGGAAGAGATCCACCCGGGGTCCGGGTTGGCTTGTCCGGGGTAAGGCTGCAAATCGAACTTATTTTCAGAGCGGTTCGACGCCTAACTAACCTTTAACTCCCAAGCAATTTCACCGAGCCCCTCTCGAAGGTAAAAGAGGTCACTGGAGTTCGGGCCCAGGAAGCTGTTTGAAAGATCCCGCAGTTGAATTTACCGTGAAAATGGGTTCCGAGCTTCACGGTTCAGGGTTGAGTGGCTGGATTTTCCGCCATCCATATTCGACATTCGATGTTGGACGTTCGATGTTCCCATTTTTGCAGGGGGTTTCATTTTCATGTTCCTGGGTGGCGAGACCCTCGTCATGCGCGTCTGGAAATGCTTGTGTTTAGGCCCTGTATTCTGTAGGTTTATTCTTGACTTGGCATTGGGCCCTCTTGCATCGGCGAATTGAAGCGGGTCAGAGATCAGGGGTCTTCAAATCCGCCAGTCCGGCGTGCGCAACGATAGCGCAAAACGGTTGATCGTTTTCGGCTAACTATCTTATGGAGGCTCTAAATATGGAAGAACAATTGTCTGCGATTTTCGCCAGGTTCCGGGGGACGGCCGGTGAGGTCATTCCCCTGCTTCAAAAGACACAGGAAGAACTCGGCTTTCTACCCGAAGAGGCGATGCGGAGGATTGGGGACTTCGCAGGGGTCCCCTTCTCAAAGGTCTACGGCGTGGCCACCTTCTACACCATGTTCCGGTTTACGCCCGTGGGGAAGTACCACGTGTGTGTGTGTCGGGGGACCGCTTGCCACGTTCGGGGCGCCGACCAGATTTTGGAGCATGTCGAGCGTGAACTGGGCATTTCGGAAAACGAGACAACCGGAGACGGTGAGTTTTCCCTGGAGACCGTGGCGTGCATCGGTTGCTGCGCCCTGGCGCCCTGCATCACGGTAAACTCCGACGTGCACGGCCGTCTGACGTCCAAAAAGGCGTCACAGGTACTGAAGAAGGCGAGGGGCGCTGCTCTCAAGGAGGAGGAAGATGGGAAATAAAGGGAGAAAAACCATTATCGTTTGTCAGGGTACCGGATGTGTGTCTTCCGGGGCCACGCCCACCTATAAGGCCCTGGAAGAAGGGATCCGGAAGGC
Source organism: Thermodesulfobacteriota bacterium (assembly GCA_030837545.1). Taxonomy (GTDB): domain Bacteria; phylum Desulfobacterota; class DSM-4660; order Desulfatiglandales; family Desulfatiglandaceae; genus AUK324. The sequence goes on from JAUPKI010000189.1 coordinate 1,556, forward strand.
CGGTCTCACTGACATTCAAATGAAGCTCACCGGGTGTCACGGCTTCTGCCAGCGCGGCCCCATTGTGATTATAGAGCCTGACGGCGTCTTCTACTCAGGGGTCCAGGAAAAAAACTGTGAGGAGATCGTCGAGTCCCATCTCAAAAACGGACAGCCCGTCGAGGGTCTTTTCTACAAGGATCCAGCCACCGGCCAACCCATAGCGACCTATGGGGAGATCCCATTTTATGCCAACCAGGAGCGCATTGTACTGGCACGGTGCGGCCACATCAACCCCGAAGTCATTGAGGATTCCATAGACTCCGGGATCTACCGCGCGGCACCCAGGGTCTTCTGGGAAATGCCCCCTGCGGCGGTCATTGAAGAGATAAAAAAGGCCGGCCTTCGAGGACGGGGAGGCGCCGGATTCCCCACCGGGGTCAAATGGGGGTTCTGCGCCAATGTCGAGGCGGATCAGAAATATATCATATGCAATGCGGACGAGGGCGATCCGGGCGCCTTCATGGATCGCTCCATCCTGGAGGCTACTCCCCACCAGGTGCTCGAGGGGATGATCATAGCGGGCTATGCGATCGGTGCCACGAAAGGATACATATATGCCCGCGCCGAGTACCCCCTGGCCATCAAGCGCCTTGGCATCGCCATCGAGCAGGCCCGTGAAAAGGGGTTTTTGGGCAGGAGGGTGTTTGGGAGCGAATTCGATTTTGACATCACCATCTTCCAGGGGGCCGGCGCCTTTGTCTGCGGCGAGGAGACAGCACTCATCGGTTCCATCGAAGGGGGCCGCGGCATGCCCAGGACGAGACCTCCTTTTCCAGCAGTGAAAGGTCTGTGGGGCAGGCCAACTGTCATCAACAATGTGAAAACCCTTGCGACGGTCCCTGAAATCATCAACCGGGGCGCCGAGTGGTTCGCCGGCATCGGCACGGAGAAGAGTCCCGGTACCGCCGTGTTTGCACTGACCGGCAAAGTGGCCAACTGCGGCCTTATCGAAGTCCCCATGGGCACCCCGCTTCGGAAGATCATTTTTGATATCGGGGGCGGCATTGTCGATGGAGGCAGATTCAAGGCGGTCCAGACAGGGGGGCCGTCGGGAGGGTGCCTGCCCGAGGAGTTTCTGGACACCCCGGTCGATTTCGAAAACCTGGCCAAGGCGGGCTCCATCATGGGTTCGGGCGGCATGGTGGTCATGGACGAGTCCACCTGCATGGTGGACCTGGCCCGCTATTTTCTGGACTTTACCCAGAAGGAGTCCTGCGGCAAGTGCGTGCCCTGTCGGATGGGCACCAAGCACATGTTGGAGATCTTGGAGGATATCTGTGAAGGTCGGGGCGAGCCGGACGACCTCTCAAAACTCATGGAGCTGGCAGATGCCATCAAGGAGGGCTCCCTCTGCGGACTCGGCCAGACAGCGCCCAACCCGGTGATCACTACCATGAAATACTTCCGGCATGAGTACGAGGCCCACGTTCACGAGAAACGCTGTCCCGCCCTGAAGTGCAAGGCAATGCTTCAATACCACGTGAACCAGGATGCTTGCAAACTCTGCGGGACCTGCAAGAAGAATTGTCCGGCAGATGCGATTAGGGGCGACAAGAAGAAAAAAATCCCATTCGAGATCGACGTGGACAAGTGCATCCGCTGCGGCATGTGCCATACGGTCTGTCCAGTTGGGGCTGTTGTGAAAACATCGCCTGGAATCGTGAATGACCACGAAGAGGCGGCGGAGGCCGCGAATTGATGGAAGGTGCATGGGCGGATCGACATCCCTTGCACAGAAAGTGAGTTCGACAACAAAAACGATGTCGCAAAAGGTTTTGGAGAAACGAAATGGAATATGTTTACTGCATAATTGATGGGAAAAAGATAGAGTCCGACAAAGACCGGACTATCCTGGAAGTGGCTCAAGAAAATGGGATTCAGATCCCCACCCTGTGCCACAGCGATGTGCTCGCCCCTACAGGAGCGTGCCGGCTCTGCTTGGTGGAGGTGACGGGCGCAAGGACGCTGATGCCGTCATGCGCCACTCGGATCGGGGACCTTCCGGGGGAGCGGATCGTTCAAACCCACAGCGATAAGGTGCGTCAGGCCAGACGCATCGTCCTTGAACTCCTCTGGTCCGCCCATCCCAACGACTGCACCCTCTGTGAAAAGTCGGGGGCGTGCGATCTTCAGAAATACTCCTATGAATACAATGTGGATATTGAAAAATACCGAAGCCGCGATCCTTACGACTTCGCCCCCGATTACAACAACCCCTACTACGTGCGCGACTACAACAAGTGCATCCTCTGCGGCCGCTGCATCAGGGCATGCGCAGAACTCCAGGGCAACTACGTGCTGGACTTCGCCCGCCGGGGATTCTCCACGATGGTGTCGACCCCCATGGGCGCGGAACTTATGGACGCCAACTGCGTCTTCTGCGGCAACTGCGTGGCCCTGTGCCCCACGGGGGCCCTCGTCGAAAAAGAGCGACTCGGCAGGGGCCGTGAGTGGGAATTCCAAAAGACCCACACCACGTGTCCCTACTGCGGGTGCGGATGCACCTTCGAGCTCTGCACAAAGGACAACGAGATCATCAAGGTGGATTCTTCCGATGCGAGGAAGAACATCGTGAACCGAACCGCCCTCTGCGTGAAAGGTCGCTTCGGTCTGGGCTTTGTCAATTCCGCAGATCGCCTGAACCATCCCCTCGTTCGGAGGGTTCCCAAAGGAGAAGCGACCGGCACATTGCAGGATTATGAGAGGGCGCCCTGGAACGAGGTTCTTGACCTGGTGGCCAATCGACTCCTGGAGATCAAGGCCGCGTGCGGTCCAGACGCCATCGGCGGCTTCTCCTCGGCCCGCGCCACCAACGAGGAAAATTACCTGTTCCAAAAAATGATGCGGGCGGCCGTAGGCACCAATAATGTGGATCACTGCGCCCGCCTCTGCCACGCCTCCACCGTGGCGGGCCTGGCAAAGGCATTCGGATCCGGGGCGATGACCAATTCCATCGACGAGATCATCGATTCGGACTGCATCCTTGTGACAGGCTCGAACACGACCGAGACCCACCCCATTGTTTCTCTTGAAATCAAAAAGGCCGTTTCGAGGGGCGCCAGACTGATCGTTATCGAACCGAGAAACATCGAACTCTGCGACATCGCCGAGATAAACCTTCACCAGAGGCCGGGGACAGACGTGGCCTGGCTGAACGGCATGATGCATGTCATCATCGAAGAAGGGCTCGAAGACCGGGAATTCATGGAGGAGAGATGTGAGAATTTCGATGCCGTGAGGGAGGCGGTGAAGGGGTATACGCCGGAGAGGGTGGAGCGCATTACCGGCATCCCTGCCGATGATCTGCGCCGGGCGGCCCGCATTTACGCAACGGCCGAACGCGCCACCATTCTCTATGCCATGGGCATCACCCAGCACACCAGCGGCACGGACAATGTGCTCTCCGTGGCCAACCTCGCCATGCTCTGCGGGCAGATCGGGAGGAGATCCACGGGCGTCAATCCCCTGCGCGGTCAGAACAATGTCCAGGGTGCCTGCGACATGGGGGCCCTTCCCAATGTCTACCCCGGTTACCAGAGGGTGGACGATTTTTCCGTTCAGGCCAAATTTGAACAGGCATGGGGCGTCAAGCTGGATAACAAGATCGGCATGACCGTCACCCGGATGATGGAGGTGGCTCAAGGCGGCACGCTGAAGGCGCTTTACATCATGGGAGAGAACCCGATGGTCACGGATCCGGACATCAGCCACGTGGAAAAGGCCCTCAGGAATCTGGATTTCCTGGTGGTACAGGATATTTTTCCCACGGAGACTGCGCTCCTTGCCGACGTGATTTTGCCGGGGGTGAGCTTTGCCGAGAAGACAGGCACCTTCACCAACACCGAGCGAAGGGTCCAGATGGTGCGACAGGCCATCGAACCCCTTGGTGAGAGAAGGCAGGATTTTCAGATCATCTGCGAGGTTTCCAGGCGCCTTGGCTATAAAATGAGCTATTCGGATCAGGCGGCCGTCATGAAAGAGATTGCAAAGCTCACCCCGAGCTACGGCGGCATCTCCCATAAACGCCTTGAAACGGAAGGGGGATTGCAGTGGCCCTGCACCGATTCCAGGCATCCCGGCACGGCTTTCCTCCACTCGGGAGGGTTTGTCCGGGGCAGGGGGCTCTTCAGCCCCTGCGAATACCGCGATCCCGCCGAGCTGCCTGATGAGGCGTTCCCCATCACGCTGACAACGGGGAGGGTCCTGGAGCACTACCACTCCGGCAGCATGACCCGCAGGTCGGCACCCCTGAACGAGCACGTGCCCACGGCATGGGTGGAGATCAGCCCGGATCTGGCGAAAAACCTGGGCGTGAAAGAGGGCGAAAGGGTTGCCGTCACATCCCGTCGAGGCAGGATCGAAACCGTTGCCCGGGTCACGAATAAGGTGAACGGCGACGTGATATTCATCCCGTTTCATTTTGCCGAGGCGGCAGCCAACCGGCTCACCAATCCGGCCCTGGATCCGGTGGCCCAGATACCCGAGTACAAGGTCTGTGCCGTCAGAATCGACAGGGTGTGAAATCGAGCCTTCGTTGAGCTTGCGACCGTTGAGCTGAAACAGAGAAAGCGCGTTTGCCTTCACGTCATGCCGGGGCTGTCAGATTGCCTGCAAGCAATGGAACCAACTGCCGGCGACAAAGACGGAGAACTGGGGAAGCTACCAGAACCCCAAAAATCTTTCGTTTGATACCTACAAGTTGGTTCGGTTCCAGGAGGGCGCGACGGCCGACTATCAGTATGCCAGTGTAAAACCTGCGCCAAGAGGAATGGATCGAAAAATGGCCATGAAGAAGATCGGCCGGGCCGTGGCCCTGCGTTGTTCTGGCTTCAAGCAGGCCTGAGTTGTTACCATTTGGAAGAAATTCGGAATAGACTTTTCCCTCTGCAACAAATGCACCCACTGGCGTCCATGTCGGTAA
>JAUPKI010000190.1 GCA_030837545.1 Thermodesulfobacteriota bacterium
CAGCCACTTAGCGGGGGAAGCCTCCGGTGCGAGAATGGGCCCCCAAACGGCTCGTCGGAGCACAGGAGGCTTCCCCCGCGGGCCATGCGTAACACCTAAGCCCTTTATATGATTATCAAGTATAAGAAGCGGCCTCCTTACGAATATTGGTCCCACTATAAGGCCAGTTCTGGCACCGGTTATGAATGCCATTAAATAGTTTACAATTTAAATCTGTTACATGAGTTACTGAATTACAAATTAACGTCCCTATCGCAATGGTTGACACCATCTTCTTTCTTTCCTATAATCCCGCTTTCCTGTAGCCGCGCCTGAAATGCTCAGCTACGGCAGAATTGTCTGTTGTTTATCTGAAAATGGAGGTCACAATGAGCCTTAATGCATTTGATTTCAGAGATATTGATCCGGGCGAACGGGTCCTGATGGGTCCGGGCCCCAGCGATGTGCCGGCGCGCGTCCTCCAGGCCATGTCCGCCCCCTGCATCGGGCACCTCGATCCGGTCTTTCTCTCCATCATGGATGAAACTCAGCAACTCCTCCGGTTTCTCTTCCAGACGGAGAATGCCTTGACCATCCCGGTCTCCGGTACCGGGAGCGCGGGGATGGAGACCTGTTTCGTCAACCTAGTGGAGCCCGGAGACGAGGTGGTCGTCTGTGTGAACGGCGTCTTCGGGACCCGCATGGTCGACATTGTCAACCGCCTGGGGGGAAAACTCATTCGAGTGGACGCGGAATGGGGGAGAACCATCGATCCCGAGCTGGTCCGGCAGGCTGTGAAGGGGAGGCATCCCAAGGTCCTTGCCGTGGTCCACGCCGAGACCTCCACCGGCGTCTGCCAGCCCCTCGACGATCTCTGCGCCATCGCAAAGGAATCGGGGGCCCTCTTTCTGGTGGATATGGTCACATCCCTTGGCGGATTAGATGTGGCCCTCGACCGGACGGGCATCGACGCGGCCTACAGCGGGACCCAGAAGTGCATCTCCTGTCCCCCCGGCCTTTCCCCCCTCTCATTCAGCACTGCCGCGATGAAGGTCCTTCAGCAACGGAAAACACCGGTGGCAAGCTGGTATCTGGATATGAGCATGGTCAGCAGCTACTGGGGAGCCGACAGGAAATACCACCACACGGCCCCCATCAATATGATTTATGCCCTAAGAGAGGCCCTGCGCATCATTGCGGAAGAGGGTTTGGAGGCCCGATTTGCCCGCCATAGGGTGAACCACCGGGCCCTGGTGGCAGGGGTCGAGGCCATGGGCCTTTCCATGCTCGTGGCAGAAGGGGAGCGCCTCCCGATGCTCAATGCCATCCGTATCCCGGAAGGGGCGAATGATCTGAAAGTTCGCAAGGCCTTGTTGAATGACTTTAGCATGGAGATCGGCGGAGGCCTGGGCGCCCTTGCGGGCAAGGTATGGCGAGTGGGCCTGATGGGGCATGCATCCCGCCGCAGGAACGTCTTTCTCTTCCTCTCGGCCCTGGAGACGATCCTCAAAGCCCAGGGCGTCAGCATAGGAACAGGGGCGCTGGAAGCGAGTGCACGCGTATATGACGCTATGACGGTTTAGCCGGACACCGAAAGGTTAGTCACCACGGGCGACAGGGGGAAAGGATTGAAAGCCGGTGGTGGGATGACGCTGCACTTCGGGCGGCGCTCCTGACAACAGGATGAATGGTTCCTAAAGAACATGTCCTGACGCCCCAGGACTTTAACCCGATCCCGGTACTTGGACCCGCAGTCGCCATCCCACCTGTCGACAAGGTAACACATTCTTAGTAATTTGGCAAGTGATTATCTGAAAGATGATATCGCTTCTGGAAAGGAATCATCAATGGGTCTGATGCACGGGTCCGCGGGCTTCACGAGATATATGGCGGAAAGGACGCTTCCGCAGAATTTCAAGGAAGGTCTTTCTGAAAATATCGCCCGATATGCCTTCAGGGACCTGGATGACAAGTCTATAGATGAACGGTCGGCGGGCTGGGTGAACATCCTGGATATGTTCGACAACCGGTTTGCGGGTATTGAGTTTCTCAAAGAGCCCTACATTGCCATGTCGCTCAGGTTGGATGAGAGAAAGATCCCCCCGATGGCCCTGAAACAATACTGCCGCGAGGCCGAGAAAACCATCAAGGAAGAGGAACATCTGGAGTTTCTGCCGAAAAGCCGCCGCGCCGATATCAAAGAATCTGTGAGGCTCCGCCTCCTGAAGCGAGCGATCCCGGTGGCCAGGACCTACGACATGATCTGGAACACGGCCACCGGTCTTGTCGTTTTCGGCTCCACCAGCGCCAGGGTCTGCGACGAATTTATGGAGCGGTTTCTTCGGACCTTTAACCTTCAGCTCCAGGCGATCTGCCCCTACACCCTGGGGGAACTGCATCTTGGACAAGAGGGCGCCTCCCCGCATCTCCTGGACGGGCTGAGCCCTTCCCGCTTTCTGGAGGATCAATAGCCATGCAGCTTCTGGAGAGGGTGAGAAAGACGGAGTTTCTGGGAAGGGAATTCCTCCTCTGGCTCTGGTTCAAGTCAGAGACCGAGGATGGGATATTTGATCTGGGCGACAAGGGAAAGGCCGAACTCTGGCTGGGCGGCAAGATCACCCTCCAGTCGGAAAACGAGCGGGGGGTGGAGACCATTACCTGCACAGGCGAGGCCTTGAGCATGAAAGAGGCCCGCTTTGCATTGGCCGAAGAGAAGGAGATCCGTCAGGCCACCGTAAAACTGGCCATCGGCGACAACCAGTGGTCTTTTGTCCTCGATTCCACCTGGATGAACTTCCGCTCCTTCAAAGCCCCCAGGGTCATGAATGACGGCGAAGAGGACCCGGACGGCCTTTTTTACGAAAAGGCATTCCTGATCGAGGAGGCGATATCTGCCATGGATCAGATCTATTCCTCCTTTATGAAACGCCGCCTTTCTCCGGATTGGGCAACCGAAGACCGCAGGACGATTGGCCAATGGATACGCCAAGGCCGAGATGGGGACTGATCAGGCTGCAAAAAGAATGCAGACGGGTATGAGGGATCTCTTCAGGCCGCTCTCCTTGTTTCGGCCATGAAGGCCATTTGTTCAAAGCCGGTTGCCGGCGGCGTACGGCGCTGATCTTTCGGCTTGAGCACCAACTGCAATGCCTCTTCAGGGCAGACAGCCACGCACAGACCGCACCCGATGCATCGGTCCCGAACGATCTCTGCGGCTCCATCCTGATTGATCCGAATGGCCTCCATCTGGCAGCGATCCACACAGGTTTCACAACCGCTGCACATCTCCTCATCGACCTCCGCAAAGTAATTGGAGAAGACCTTCTCGGCAGGTCTGGGGTGCCGTTTCAGAGATGTGAGGACTCCGCAGCAGTCCCCGCAGCAGTTGCACATCCCTCCGGGATTCTGGGCCGTGGCCGGCTGGGTCACTAACCCGGCATCCTGGGCATTCATGAGGATTCGAATCGCCTCGTCTGTGCTCACCTCGCGCCCCATGCCCCGATCCACGTAGTACTGGCCCATAGAGCCGAACATAAAGCAGACCTCCAACGGCTTGTCGCACCCCTGACCCACCAAGCGCTTCTGCTTTCTGCAGATGCAGTCGGTGACCACCACCTTGCCGGCCGCCTTCAATATCTCGGCGGCGTCTTCGTAGGGGGCGACATGGTGTAAGACCTCGATGGTCCGTTGAATCGGGACTGTCCGCAGAAAGGCGGCCGCTCCCCTGGCGATGGCGCCATGGAATCCTTCATCCATATATCTTTGGACCAGCCCGGCCAGTCGTGGGTTCAGGGTGGACACCTGGAATTCGAACAGTCCGTGCACAAACGGAATAGCCCCGTACTTCACACTATCCCGCTTGCGTAAGCGAAAGAGGAGCCCCCGTTCCGACATGTCGTCCAGTCGGGCCGCCACCGCTTCAACCGGCGACCCGATGCGCCCTGCCACCGCCTCAGGGGTCTCAGGCTTGGGCGTGAGATGGAGAAACATCTCTGCATCCGCTTCGCTGAACAGCTCTTTCAGGATCTCGATCTCCACGCCCGAATCCGTGGCCGGAAAGCCCATTGAATACTGGTCTAGCCGTTCCTGCAATTGTCTGTAGATGTCTTTCGTCATAGGATCCTCCTCAATCCGGATAAGCGACAAGGTTGATGCTCTCGTAAACAGAGCCCGGAAACACCATAAGGGCCTCCAAATAGGCTGAAAAGGGCATGCGCAAACGGCTTTGAGCTGAGGCGCGAACGGGACTATACACAGTTCAAATGCCTTTGCCAATAGTTATCTCTCTCAACCTCCCTCTGCGCCCCCCGCGTGCGGTGAGAAAACTCGAATCTCCCCTTCACATACCCCTTTTTCATGCATGAGACACCCTTGGATTACAGGTTGCATCGAATATCCGACACCCAAGGCCTCAAGCCAGCATTCAATTCTGTACATCACGCCACAACGGTATCCATCGATTAGTCCGATCTGTTTCATTCCTTTGTAAGCGAAACATTGTAAGCTCTCCCATTTCCAGCGTATCAAATTTTCGGCAGGTGCGGTAAAATGAAGCTTCTTAAAAACCGAATCTGGCAAAGTCAGTTCCAGGGCTGGCAGTATAAATTGCAGGAGTTCATCAAAAGTCTCGATGTTTTCCCTGGCGATCCCAAAAAGCTGTTTCATCCTATCGACCTCAATTGGCGCCAGGGATTTTATCGCAGATTTGTTTAATTCATTGGCTTTCTCTATCCCTAATTCGTGGCAAGTATGGTAAAACCACATACCATCATGGGTTAGCCATCCCTTTCCCAGTAAATTCCTGATTTCTGATTTTTCAATTCCGTCAAGCACACCCATTCTTCTCCTCCTTTCGCCAGCCCCCTTCTATGCCAGATCAAAATAACATCATATTATCTGATAGTGTTACCATGATGAACGCCCCTGAAAAGGAACCACTGACAGAACAATGGCCGACCTGTCGGGACGTCAATTCACCAGAACCAGACTGACAACATAATACAGGTTGCCTGGCGTCGGGTGGTACTGGGAGCGATGGAAGGTTACAGGCACAATGCTTGATTTTCAATGAGAATGGAAGTTTTTTGCTTTTAGGGATCGAAAACGCATCACTCAAGTGTCGAAATCACCATTTCAAATCGGCGAGTGCCAGAGCCTTCATACTGATGACGCCCGGTCTCCACCAGATCTCCCAGGTCCACCAGCAGCTCGCAATGACTGAGGATTTCATTCATCGCCATGTGTTTCCCTGGCCCTTGGAGAAGAGAGGGTTCAAAATGCCGCTGGACGATCTCTTCGACCGTGCCATGGCCCCTGGAGACAATATCAACGATGGCGGCGCACCTTCGAACATGGTGTTCAATGAGTTCATCGATCCGCTGCGTCAAATGGACGACATTCCATTGTCCATCATAGTAAAACCGGTGAGCCGGAAAAACCTGCATATCCGGATGCGCCATACCCAGGCGCCTGAGCTGCCTTAAGGACTGGAGATAGCATTGAAGGCCCAAAATCTCCGCTGCTTCCGGGAACATGGGGCCGACGACGCCGGCGATGTCGCCGTACATCTCCAACCGGGTCGGCCAGGGGGTGATCTGAGGCAGCAGGATATCGCCCACGATGACCGCCTCTTCGCCCAGTATGAGGGCAAGACAGTCCGGGCTGTGACCGGGCAGATGGCAGGTGACAATGTCGGTACCCAGGCTGTTGACGCCGCTGCCGACAGCCTCCACTTCAAGGTGTTGCAGCACACGGTGGTATCCCAGACAGTTGACCGCGTAAAAGGATTCCGGCATAAAACAATGCCAGCACTTTGCCGGGAAATGCCGTTTGTAGTCAGCGGGGGCTATTTCTGGATACTGACGGATCAAGAGATCGTATATGGCATGCGCCTTGACCTTCAGGGAGGTCATAGCTACCAGTTCGGCCAGCCCTCCGTCGTGGTCTTCATGGCCGTGACTGATCAGCACAAATCCCAGATCCGACGGCTTCACGCCGGCAGTGTCCATCATCTTCAGCAGTTGATCGCCCCGTCCATACCGGCCCGCATCCACGAGAAAAGGGGTGTCTGCCATGACCGCGTAGTTCCAGGTCGGTCCCAGATCCCAGTTGCCTGAGTAAAAATTTTCCGTGGGAAGACCAAATATGTCAAGCCCGGACGGCAGCCGAAAGCGCACCACCATGCCGTTTCCCCTCCCATCTCCATGTTCAATAATGTTCCCGTATTTCAAAGCATTTTTCTCCATCTCATTAATATTTTGCGAGACTCAAGAACAATACAAAAACCACACTTGAAAAAAGCGCCGCTCAAATATAAGCCTGTTTTGTGGCCAATTTACCACAAATAGATGGTGAAAGCAAATTGACGGGGTGGCATTCTCAAGGAGAGCTTGCCGACGAGGCAAACTCTTGCAGGAGAGTGGTGATATTCGTCGCCATTGAGGACAGCCTTTTGGTGTTAACACTAAGCGCTACTAATTCGATACATAATCTCCTGGCAACATCTGATGCCGGCGAGCTCAGATCAAGCCAATCGATCATGTATGCCGACTTGATGAAAGCGGTTGTCTCGACGCTCTGAAGGTTGTATCATGCAGGTGAAATCGATACCAAGGAACATGCTTTGTTCTGCGGAGCGCCTTACATGTCGATGAACCCCAAACACGTGTGGGTATAGACGGATGCATATCCGCTATGTTGGACACTTGCCGCCGGACGACCCCCTGGACGGATACCTGCGTTTCGACATCGCCCCCCAACTGGGTGTTCGTGGAACGTCTGCCGGGTTCCGGGTTTTCCAGTTTGCCTTTTCCAGGGATGTGTATCTGTATGAAGAAGTCGGATGCTCCATCCGTGTGGTGGGCAAGTTCTTTCCTCCAGGCCGCCGATTGTCTCGGGGGTCTGTCCGCCCTCCGACGGAGACCGAGTTCCACAACCTGACCTATCTGCACCGGCTGGGCCTGAACCATTGGCCTTTCCGGGTGGCCCGTCCGCTGGGATATAACCCCTGGCTGCACCACGTTCTGATATCGGAATACTTCAATGGGCAGCCGCTGGACGAGGTCATCGATCAGGCAATCCGGGAGAACCGTCGCGACAGGCTTTTCCGCAAGCTTTCCGCGCTGGCGGACTTTCTGGCCGCCTTGCACAACCGTACCGCCGGCGAGTGGACGGTTGACTTCCGGGATCCTTACGCATATGCGGGCCGATTGATTGAATCCCTGGTCGAAAAACGGGGAATGGGGCGAAGCGAAGCCGACGAGATCTACCGCCTGCGGGAGGGCTGGCGAGGCCGAAGCTTTATGTGGGAAGACTGCCGTGTAATCGTACACGGCGACGCCACGCCCTCCAACTTCGAGTTCGGTCCTGGTCGAGAAGTCATGGTCTTTGACTTGGAACGTATGACCTGGGCCGACCGGGTCTTTGACCTGGGTCGTCTGATCGGAGAACTCAAGCATTTCTTCCTGCGAGGCACAGGCGACCCATGGGCGTCCGAACCCTTCATCGGGCACTTCCTGTGGGAATACTGCGGCCATTTCCCAGACCGACAGGCAGCCTTCCGCTCTGTGACGCGCCGCATTCCGTTCTACCTGGGCATCACGCTCCTGCGCATCGCCCGCAATTCCTGGGTCGATTGGGGCTATCGACGGCGATTGCTGCAGGTGGCCAAAGAAAATCTGGGGGCAATCACATGAACATCAAGGGCATCCTCTTCGACATCAACGGAACGCTCATCGACATCCACACGGACGAGGGCATGGACGAGATCTACCGAGCGATCAGTCACTTCCTGACCTACCAGGGCATTGATCTGCATCGGGGCGAGGTCCGGGACCAGTACTATCGGATGATGGAGGAACAGGTGAAGGGAAGCGGGGAGGAGCACCCGGAGTTCGATACGGTGGCCCTTTGGCGGGAGTTCCTGACCCGTAACCTGAATCCTGCCCGGACACAGCATCCGGAAAGCCTGCAGGCCCTGCCCCGGTTTCTGGCCCACATGTACCGGGGCATTTCTCGCCACCGACTGGAATTGTATCCCGACGTCAAGTCTGTGCTGGACGAACTCAAGCCGCACTTTTCTTTGGCCGTGGTGTCCGATGGCCAAAGCGCCTGGGCCATGCCCGAAATGCGGGCTACGGGTATCGACAGCTATTTCGCACCCATCGTCATCTCGGGCGACCACGGATTCCGCAAACCGGACCCAAGGCTCTTTCAGGCCGCGCTGGATGGAATCGGGGCTGAACCTGAAGAAGTGCTGTTCGTGGGAAACGACATGTACCGTGACGTGTTCGGGGCTAGACAGATAGGCATGAAGACCGTATTCTTCGCTTCCAACCAAGGCCGCCGGCAAATGGAAGGCGTAGATCCCGATTACATCATCTATCGCTTCTCTGAACTGAGACAGGCGATCGAGTTTTTCAAGCGACGATGATCAGATGAGGAGTCCCGCACACCGTGGGAAAGACCTTGTGTCAGAAGATGTTTTCCAGGGTCTTCGTGGTAAACCGAGGGGCTGCCCTGAACGTGCCTTCGGCACAAAAAACAGCCATCTGAATACAGCCCATTAAGGTGTGTGGATTGAATCCAGGTTGATCGTCATTTTCTGGCTATGATGCGCAATGGGGGGGCGTCGTGGTAAGGACGGTCAAGCTTCGTGCGCCACAGAAGCTATCAAAGTGATACCACCAGATTTCAATAAGTTATTTACCAGCGTCCCGGCTGGTGCTTACGTTGCGCGCGCGCATGCGTAAACTGGGTATTCACAGCCATCTGTGAGTACGCGGCGTGCCTATTTTGTCAGGTCCATTACATCTGAAAATGAGCAGAATTCTTTAATGGGGATCATCCCCCCTGTACTTTCTCAACTTTCGAAACCAACTTCGCCAATAGAGGAGATAGGATAGAAAAGACATCCATGGCTTGCGCAAGGGGTAAGCCCTTTTCAAATAGTCTGAGGGGGGTATGAGGAGACTGAGGAAGAGTTTCAGTCTCTTAATAGGA
>JAUPKI010000020.1 GCA_030837545.1 Thermodesulfobacteriota bacterium
GCATCTGCAAAGCTCACATATGCACCTATCGCTTCCTTTCGTGTCTTGCCAAAATACCCAATGATCGCGGGACGTCCATAAAAAACTAAGAAGCTAATAGTTTTGTAAGGTTATTTAGTTTTTTATAGACGTTATATATTGACTGAAGTTTCACTGAAATTGTGCATAGTTTGATCACCCGACCATCCGTAAGAGTGCGTCCACGAAAGATTTTCGGGGGAGTTTCTGCTTTTTGTTGCAAACGACATTAAAATCATCGGTCAATGCGGCCTTGGCGATGATATGTCTCAAATCTGAGAAAGCGAAACTGTTGCGCCCCTTGACTTTGTGTGTGATCGCGGCACGTCCATAAAAAACTAAGAAACTGCTAATAGTTTTGTAAGGTTATTTAGATTTTATAGACGAACATGAACCCCTCCGACTCCCAGCGGGACCGAATGACGGTTATTTGGGCAATGTGAAGATGAAGTTGATCCATTCGCCCGGCTGGGATTCGGCCCGGATGGCGCCCCCATGCTTTTCAATGATCTCTTTTGTGATAAAGAGACCCAGCCCCGTGCTCCGGTATCCCTTTACCTCGTCGCCCAGTCGAACGAAGCGCTGGAACAGGCGTTCGATCTCATCGTGGGAGAGTCCCTTCCCCTGGTTCCAGACCTCGAACCGGTAGGCGGTTTCCTCCTCCCTGAAGCCAAGGCGTATGGTTCCGTTTTCCATTCCATACTTGAGTGCGTTGTGGAGGAGATTCTTGTAGACGATCTGGAGAAGATCCGGATCTCCCGAATAGGGCATGGATTCGGGCAGTTCGCTTTCCAGCTTCATGCCCTTTTCTTCAATGGCCTGGCCCAGTTCGTCGATGACGTGACTTACCACATCGCTGATTAGATCGATCGGTTTGGGCTGTACAATGAGTTCGCCCTTCTCGATGCGGGCCAGATCGAGGTAGTTGCGCGTCATCCTGACGGCCCGGTCAATGCTTTTGGAGATGTTCTTGACCAAGGCCCCCTGGTTTTTGGTGAGGGGGCCCGTGATGCCCGTGTCAAGGGCGTGGGCCGAGGTGTAGATCACCCCTAAGGTGTTTTTGAGTTCGTGAGATACAAAACCCAGCATGTCCAGGTAGTTGGCATTGATCTGCTGAAGTGAGGCATTGGCGCCCTCCAGTTCTGTGTTGGCCTTTCGGAGCCGTTCATCCCGATCCCTCAGACTCGATGCCATGGCATTGAAGGAGCGTGTCAGATCCAGGACCTCATCGTCCGTGGAGGGCTCGGGCACTTTCAGGTCAAGTTCTCCATGGGCAATTCTTCCGGCAGCATCGGCCAGGCGGCTGAGAGAGCCGGTCAACCGGCGTGAAAAGATGAACCCCACGGCCAGCACAAACAGCACGACCCCGATGGAAACCGCGCCGTAAAGCTTCCACAATGATCGCTTGATGTCATCGTATTTCTTTGCTAAAACGCCTACATAGAGGATCCCTATGACCTTCCCTTCAATATCATGGATCGGGTCATAGGCGCTGATGTACCAGTCATTGACCACAAAGGCCCTGTCATACCAGTTGCGGTCGTTTTCCAGGACCTTTTCATACACGTCGCTGCTGACCCGGGTGCCGATGGCCCGGTTTCCGTCGGCCGTCATCACATTGGTGGCGATGCGTGCGTCCCACTGGAAGATGGTGACCGTGCCCAGGTCCTTACCATCATAAGTCTTGTCTTCAAAGACAATGGAGCGGATCTTGTCGGCAAGGGCATGGTTGCGGTTGAGAAGGACCCCTGCGTAGAGTGCCCCGATAATGGTTCCCTTGTCGTCCCGGACCGGGGCGGATGTCATGAGGACCATACCGGAAGACTCGGATGTTTTTGCCCGGGGTTTGGCCTTGGCCGTCGGCTTGAATACCATAAAGGCCCGTTCCTCAAGGTCGCCCCCTTCGGCGTGGAGTCTCTGAGGTCCTAACAGCACAAACCCGCTGACGGTCTTTCCCTGGAGGGCCTGCCGAATCATGGGATCGTTGGAGAGATAGTCAGCCGTGCGATACGGTTCCAGGGTGCGGAGGATCACCTGTCCCTGGCTGTCCGTAAGGGAGAGGAAATCAAATCCGCATTTGCGTCTGACCGCCTCGAGTGCGGCTCGATAGGCCGACGACCGCGGATCCGTGTAGGCGTTGGCGACCCGGCTCCCACCGGTCAACACCTCTACAAAGAGCCGCAGGCCATCGATTTCCCCCTGAATGATGCTCCAGGCAGCGCGCAGATCGAGACTGACCCGCCGCTGGGCCTCGTTGAGGGTATTGCGGCTGATGAGGGACGCGCTCAGAATCGCCCCCATGACCCCGAACAGGACAATGACCAGTACGAAGTTGAGAAATATGCGTTTGTATACAGGAATTCTCATGTTGCATGTAGAAGTTCAAGGGTCCACAGGTTGAAAGAGGTTGATCGACAATAAAAAAATAGACCCGATCAATTCAACAAACCGAGCAAACCCGAAGAACCTCACCTTTCATCCGGCGTTGTCCGGGGACGCATCCCAAGATCCTTAGCGCCGGGCAGAAGACATACGAAGCGGGTCCCTTCACCCTCCCTGCTTTCCACGGAGATGGTTCCTTTCAGACGATCCACCACCTCTTTGACGATGACAAGGCCCAAGCCGGTCCCCTCTTCTGAAAAGACCTTTGCGTTTTCCGCACGGAAAAACTCTGAAAAGAGGCGGGGAATCTCCGATTCCGGGATCCCGATGCCCGTGTCTGCCACCTCGAACCGGATTCGGTTTGCCGTTTCTGCGCAAAGCGTCACGGCAACCGTGCCGCCTGAAGGCGTATACTTGATAGCATTGGAAACAAGGTTGGCAAACAAGTCGTCGATCATCTTTTCGTCGGCCATGATCCGCGGGAGGGGATCGTCCACACGGAAGGTCATGTCCACGCCATTTTCAGATGCCCGGGGCCTGTACAGATCTTCGAGCGACTTCAGGATCTCTATGACGTCCACCGGATGATACTCTCTTTCATCGGTACTGATACGCTTCAGGCCCAGTTTCAGCAAATCGTTGATGACATCCCCCAAGACCGCCAGCCGTTTCCTGCACCGGGTCAGAGTCTCTCTCTGATGATCGTCCACATCTCCCTGGTATCCTTTGAGTATCAGGTCCAGCATGCTCTGCACGGCGCCGATGGGAGAGCGGAGCTGGTGAGCGGCCTTTTTGAGGAACCAGATCTTGTTCAGTTCCCGTTTGAGGTTCTCGATGGCAATGGCGGTCAGATCGGCCATCAGGGAAAAGAATTTCACGTCATCGGGGCCGAAAAAATGCTCAATGTCACTGTACACGCAGAATACGCCAAAGATCATTTTTTCCACCCTCAGGGGGAGACACATCATGGATGCAATCCCCTCCTTCCGGACATCCTCAGGGTACTGAAAGTAGTCGTCTTTCTGGATTTTGCCGATGGTGAAGAAAGATCCCTTAAGGATCTTAAGGTTGATCGGGCTTTTGTCAATGTCAATGACGCCCTTGGCCTTGTAGTCCTCGCTGAGGCCGTGGGTGGAAGCGAATGTCAACCGCTTTCTCTGATCATCCAAGAGTTTGATGGAACACCCCTTCACGCCCATGATCCGTGCCGCATTCCGGGTGGCCGAATCGATCAGATCCTGAAATTCGTTGCAGAGTTCGATCTCCTTTATCATCTCATAAAGGGCGGTCAGTTTGGTGTTGGACGCATCCAGTTCCTTGGACACAGCCAGAAGGCTCCTGCTCTTGGCCCTCAGGCTTGATTTCAGCGTGGTTACCAGGAAGGCGGTGAGCAGGATAGCCGATGCAAAGGTTAAATAGAGGGCCAGGACATTGGGCAGGCTCTGGGTGGAGGGAAACAGGAGGCTCTGGAACAGGACCGGCTGAGGAGGAAGAATGCTGGATTCCTGAAGGACAATCAATCCGGCCGTGCCCAAAAGAATCAAACCGGCGTAGATGAAACAGCTCGCCGGGGCGAGCAGGATGCCGGCCAAGATGATGTGAAAGATCACAAAGATCAGGAGGGGGCTGGATATGCCCCCGGTCAGATAGATCACGCAGAAGAGGACCAGCAGGTCGAATGTGATTTGCACATGGGCGAAAATGGCATAGTGTCGGACCTCGGGGTGCTCACGGGCACTGAGTCGCCGCCATATCAGGGAAAATGCCGCGTTGTTCAGGGCTACGAAGAGAAACAGGATGGTCAGGGAGACGATGGGGTGCTTGAGGTCTAAAAAATGGCCGATCCAGCCCGCGACGAGGGCCGCCCCCGTGACGACCCATCTCAGATTGATCAGCCAGTAAGCCCTCTCGACCAGCTCCTTTCGGAAAAACAACTGTTCCTTTATCAGTTGATACCCCTGTTTCATAAGGGGATCTCCTCATTGGGTGATTGAGGAATTGGGGTATTGAGGGATTCAGGCATGAAGACCTGATGAAGTCTCTCGGTTGAGTTCACAGAGGACACAAGGAAAAACGGGAAAAACTCTGCGGGCTCTGCGGGCTCTGTGAGACGATGAGAAAGCCTTGATCGCCGATTCCGGTTTATCCGCGATCCATCATGTCCGGCCTTCGTCCCTCAGGATATCCTCAACCGCATCCAGTAACTCATCCGGGTCTATGGGCTTTTCATGGAATTCCGTCACAGGCCACCCCTCTCCCAAAATATGCTGAAAGCTCTCCGGTCCCTTTTCGGCCATTTTCTGTGGAAATGAGGAGAGCATGAGGATGGGGATATCCCGGTGATGAGGGCTGTTTTTGAGCTTGTACGCCAGATCAAATCCATCGGTGTCAGTGGACATCATAACATCCAGGATAATAAGATCCGGGATCTTCTCCGTGATCGCGGCATATCCCTCTTCTCCGTTATGGGCAGCCCTCACCCCGTAGTCCCTGCTTTCCAGGATGATACGGATGGTATTGACTAAATCCCTGTCGTCATCAATGATCAGTATGTCTGCTCCCATGACCTACACCTTTCGAGTTTGAGGTTTGAAAGTTGACGTGTCAAGTTACATCTGTAGGGTCACTCTCGTTTTGTTACGACGCGGTCGAGAATTTCCGAAATCGCATTTTCAGCCCTCGTCTCGACCTCCGGGCTTAACCCTTCCCCAAACCCGAAGTCTTCCCCCTGGATAGAAACCAACCATGTTTGCGGGGACCGATGGTATGCGCAATCAAGAATCCTCAGCAGGAAAGACGGATTCATCTGGTGCGTCGTGTAGGGCATCGTACCGGATTCCGGCTGGATCTCGGCCCATTCCCATCCGTCCTCCAGTTTGTTCAGGGTCGCGTCAACAAACACCATCCGTTCTGCCTGCTGCAATTCTTCTGCGAGGGCAGGATCCAGTTGATGCACGATTCGAAAACGGATATTTTTTTTATGCCCCAATATCCCGGAGAGCCTCTCAACAACATATGGCCCGACGCCGTCGTCTCTCCTCTGGGGGTTTCCATACCCGATAATGCATAGTTCGAATGGGTCGGTTCTGTCCGCCGTCACGGTCTAATTTCTCTGCAACTGGTCTAAAATCATGCCATCCGGTCCGTATATCTCTATCTTCAACGCCATCTGGCCCAGGGCATGGGTGGAGCAGGAGAGACAGGGATCATAACAGCGGATCGCCCCCTCCACGCGGTTCAGGATGCCCTCCCTGACCTCGCCGTCATGGATATATTCCCGGGCCACCAGTCCGATGGAACGGTTCATGGCGATGTTGTTATGGCCCGTAGCCACAATGAGGTTTATCCGCTTTATGGCGCCGAATTTGTCAACAACATAATGGTGGATCAGCGTCCCCCGGGGGGCCTCGATGACGCCGATCCCCTCCTCATTGGCAGGGTCCGCGGTGATGCGGATGTCTTGACCGCAGACACTGTCCTCTGTCAAGATCTCTTCGGCCCTTTCCAGACATCCCAAGAGTTCGATCAGTCGCGTGTAATGGTACAAAAGGGTACATCCCCTGAGCCCGTCCCGGGACATCTCCCGATAGACCTGAAGCTCATCGTCGGCCTTGGGAGTGCGCATCCTGTCCGCGGCATTGAGTCGGCCTAAAGGTCCCACCCTGTAGCCCCCGTCGGGATATCCCTGGGGTTTGAAAAAGGGAAATTTCAGGTAAGACCAGGGTTCCACATGCTCACCGATAAAAGAGAGGTACTCGGCCGGATCAAACTCGGCCACGGTCTCCCCGTGGTGGCCGACGATTCTTAAACGCCCCTCGTACATATCGGGGCAGCCCTGGTCATCCATTAGGCCTGCGTAATTGGATTCAAAGTTGGCAAATGCTTTCACCTGTTCCAGATTTTTTTCAATCCACCCCTTTATCAAATCAATGGCAGTCCTGCAGGTCCCGTAGGCCTCATCAAAGCCCCCTAATAAACCATCGCGATCCTCTCTGGAGAGGGAACCGTTGACCCCACCGGGGACCGCAAAGGAGGGATGAATCTTTTTTCCGCCGAGGGCCTTGATGATCTCCTGGCCGAAGCGTCTCAGCCGTATCCCCTTGACTGCCAGATCCGGAAACGCGTTGATTACACCCACCACATTCCGCTTTGCAGGATCCGCATCCCATCCCAAGAGGAGGTCAGGACTTGCCAGGTGGAAGAAATGGAGGGCATGAGATTGGATAAACTGGCCCATATGCTCCAGTTCCCTGAGACGTTTTGCCGTCTCCGGGATGTCGACCCCGAGGATCGCATCGCACGCCTTTGCCGAGGCCAACTGATGGCTTACCGGACAGATGCCGCAGATCCTCTGAGTAATCACGGGCATTTCCTCAAAGGGTCTTCCCTCGCAGAATCGTTCAAAACCCCTGAACTGCGTCACATGAAACCTGGCATCGCTGACCTCGCCATCTTCGTCCAAATGGATGGTGACCTTCCCGTGTCCCTCCAATCGACTCACAGGGTTGATCGTGATCTTCCGTGCCTTACTCATAAAAGCATCTCCTTACCGAAAGCCTTTGATTTTTCGCTCAAGAAATTCGAAAAAAGAAGCTCCGCGGTTAAACGAAAAGCAGGTTTACCGGGATACACTAATCCCTCAATTCCATCCACAGATTACCCCAATGAAACAAAAGCAAAAGAGGTTTCATGGGGCAGGCGCAGATTTTCACAGATGCCAATTCCTCAATTCTTCAATCGTAATGCATCATGTCGCTCGGCAGGACAGGTATCCTCCCTTCCAGGATTTCCGTGAGGTTGTATGCAATGGCCTCCGGAGAAGGGGGGCAGCCCGGCACATAGGCATCCACGGCAACGTGATAATTGACCGGGACGGCCTTTTCCAGAAGGAGCGGAAGTTCCGGGTCGACCGGGATCACGCCGCCCACCGTGCTTTCGGTCTCAATAAAGCCGCGCCTCAGGATTGCTTCCTTAGGAACGGTGTTTCTCAACGTATTGATCCCTCCAAAAACCGCGCAATCCCCCCACGCCACAAGCACCTTGCAGTGTGCCCGGAGTTTCCGAGCGATCTTCAGTTCTTCCTCATTGGCAATAGAGCCTTCGATGATGCCCACATCCACATCAGGGAAATTGAAATCCTTGAAATCGGTAATCGGGGTATCGCATAACTCTATCTTGGAAAGGATATCCACAAGGGCCTCATCCAGATCCAGAAAGGACATATGGCACCCTGAACACCCTTCCAGCCATACGGTTGCTATCTTGGGCTTTCCCATGAACTAACCTCCCATTTCCTTTTGGGCCGCTTTGCACACGTCATTCCAGGTGTCGAAACCAGGACGAAAACCGGTCCGTTCGGCCAGGGCCGAAAGAATCTGCCATGAATCTCTCACGCCAGAGGGTGGCTCGATCACCTTTTTCTTATATCCGGTTTCAGTCCCGTCCAGGGATGTGTAGGTCCCGTCTTCTTCTATCCACAGCGGGCAAGGGATCAGGACATCTGCCATGTCGGCCAAGGATTCAGGAATATAAGGAGAGATAACAACCAGAAAATCGAGGCCGGTCAGTCTCTCTAAGAGGTCGGGATCCGAGACCTGCTCCCCGGCCAGAAACAGGACGCACGCTGTCGCCTGTCCTTTTGAGCCAGGTTCGGCCTCAGATGCAAGGCCCAATTTCCATGCCCCTGAGCTGTTCCCAAACGGTTTGAGGATGATCAGACGGAGGGTTGATCCGGGGAGAAGACCTTTCAGGCGAGATAAATGTACCAGGCTGTTGAATCCGGAATCATCGGCCGCCGTGATGAGACCTGCCACGGTAATAAACAGGGGATTTGAGGCCTCTGAGACGGTCCGGGCAATATCATGGAAAACCGCGGCGTCGGTCTCGCTGAGGCACAGTTTCCGAACCAGTTCTGCCGCCTGCGCCATCTTCACATCATCGGTTCCGCAATCCGTCGCTTCGTCCAACAGGGCCTTGATCAGGAGCGACGCGTCCCCCTCTTTCAGGGGGAGATGGTGGGCGGCAAACGGAAAGAGGTCGGCCTGCTGGCCGATGACCGAGACCTTTGTCCTGTTCTCAAAGATGGTCCTGCGGATCAGGGATGAAACGATCGGTTGGGTCTGGTACGGGTCGGCCCCCACGATGAGAATGTGGTCGGCTTCAGGGATCATTTTCCATGAAGCCTCCTTCAAGGGCATGTCCAGACCGGCCCAGGCTCTATGGACGATCCTGAAATGGGCGCCATCGAGGGTATCGATACAGCCGGCGCCCAGACCCCTGCCCATGAGATCCCTGAAAAAAACGAGGGCCTCATTGGAATGCATGCTCGACGCAAGGCCCGCTATGGCAGCCCCCTTTTTGGCACGGGTGGCTGCGCGAAGCCTGTCAGCAGTCAGGTCGAGGGCCTTTTCCCAGCTCTCCTCTGCCAGAGTCCCATCCCCGTTTCGCAACATGGGGCGGGTGAGACGCTTTCCAATGGTCTTAAGGACCTCGAACCGCCCCTTGTAGCACAATTGTCCGCGATCCGGCCGGCTGTCATCGGCCTCCAGCTTCCCGTCTATCTTGAGGACGGTGTTGTCGTGCACAGAAAAGATCGCCGGGCACATCAGACCGCACTGGGGGCAGAGGGATTCCGTGGTCTGCCAGGCCGTGTCGTGCCCTTTTACCGCGTAGTGGGTCCGGTACCGGTCATATATGGCGCCGGTAGGGCAGACCTGCATGCAGACGCCGCAGTTGAGGCATGTGGAGGCTTCTCTTGTCTCACTGAGATCCAGCCCGATCAGGTTATGGGGCCCGCGGTTATTGAAGTTGAGGACACGGGCCCCGGAGATCTCCTGGCAGGCCCGCACGCATCTTCCGCAGAGGATGCAGCGGTTGTGATCGATGGCCAGATACGCGCTGGTGATGTCCGTGGGGAATTCATCAAACAAGGCAGGCACGGTCAAATGATCTACCTGCAGCTCATAGGCCAGTTTCTGGAGTTCGCAGTCCCCGCTCTGGGCACAGATCATGCAATTATGGTTTCGTTCGGCAAATAGAAACTCCAGAATAGTCCGTCGGCTCTCGATAATACGTTCATTGGACGTCACCACCACCACCCCAACCCTTACCGGAGTGACGCAACTGGCGGCCAGTTTGGGCGATCCATCCACTTCCACCACGCATATGCGGCATCCGCCCCAGGAGGAAAGGGCGGGATGGTGACAGAGGGTAGGGATATGAATGCCGTTCTGCCGGGCCGCCTCTAAAATAGAGATTCCCGGATCAACAAGGACCTCTTTTCCATCGATGGTTATCTTCACCTTTTCAACATTCGTTTCCATTCGACACCTATGCTGGTTACTGGATACTGGTTACTGGATGATCTCTGCTCGTTTAGGTCTTTACGCCTCGCGCCTCGCGCCTCGCGCCTCGCGCCTCTCATACGTTACGCTTCCACATCGCACCGGAGACACCTGCAGGCCTCTTTCAGGGCCTCTTCCTTAGACATTCCCAGTTCCACCTCGCGGAAATCTTTTATTCTCTGAGCGCAGTCTGTTTCACAGAGGGAGACCCGAGGGGTCTCTTGGATCTCCTCTTCGATGGCGACAGGGATTTCGATCGCTTCCTCCTCAGGAACATAGGCCGGTTCGTTGTTTTTATCCCGTATGGCTGCATCGATTTCAATGGCCGCGCGGTGCCCAGCGGCGATGGCGCTTACCACCGTATCCGGGCCGGATACCACATCTCCTCCGGCAAAGACCATCGAGGCTGTGGTCTGGGTCTTTTTGCCTTTCACCGTCTCGATAAAACCCCGGTCTGTGATGGTCACGCCGGCCTCTTTCAGGTGAGCCGTATCGTCTGTCTTCTGTCCGATGGCGAGAATCAATTGATCCGCCTCAAAAGGAAACTCATCTCCCAATTTGGGTACGGATTTCCTGCGTCCGCTCGCATCAAATTCTCCCAGGGACATGTGTCGGCAAATGACCCGGGTAAAACGGCCATTTTCACCGTCAGCCCTGAGAGGGGTAACCAGATATTTGATGCGTATGCCTTCCTGTTCAGCGGCGTGGATTTCCTCTTCCTGGGCCGGCATATCCTCTCTTCTCCTTCGATAGAGGATGGTTACCTCTCTGGCCCCGAGTCTCAGGGCCGACCGGGAGGCATCGATGGCCGAGTTACCGCCCCCGATGACCGCGACCCGTTCCCCGACACGGGGCGTGTTTCCCAGGTTGACCTCTCTGAGAAACTCGATGGCTCCCCAGACACCGTCCAGGTCCTGGCCTTCCATATCGGCAGACATGCTCTGCTGAGCACCGATGGCCACGTAGATGGCGTCAAAACCTTCCTGGAGGCGGCTCCAGGAGATGGTATTTCCCGTGACTCCTTCTGGCCCGGGGCCTACCCGGGTATTGCATCGAAGTTCAATCCCCAGGCCGAGGATATCGTTGATCTCACCATCCAGAATATCCCGGGGCAGACGATAGGCCGGGATCCCCCACCGGAGCATGCCGCCGGGTTGGGGATACTGTTCAAAAACCGTCACACCATAGCCTCTAAGTGCCAGGTCCTTTGCCGCGGTCAGACCGGAAGGGCCCGCACCGATAATGGCTATCTTTTCCTTTCGTGTAACCGGGATCGGCGTCACCGTCGGCCTCGTGACGTTGTCGGTGATGAAGCGCTTCAGATGCTTGATATCCAGGGGTGCATCGAGGGTAGCTCTCCTGCATTTGGTTTCGCACGTGTGGTCGCAGACCCGGCCACAGATCCCGGGGAAGGGGTTGGTCCTGAGAAGGACCCTGTAGGCATCGTCCAACCGGCTGGCCCGGATCAGGGCCGTGTAACTGGGGATGTCCATCTGGACGGGACAGGCATGCATGCAGGGGGATTTAAAAAACGCGGAGCAGACAACAGCAGGGCAGCGTCTGTCACGGATGTGGGCCTCATACTCATCCCGGAAGTAGCGGAGGGTGCTAAGCACCGGGTTCGGGGCTGTCTGGCCCAGGCCGCACAGGGCCGTGTTGCGGATGATATCGGCCCATTTTTCCAGGGTCTCGATATCCCCCTCCTTTCCCTTTCCCTCGCAGATGCGCGTGAGGATCTCTAACATCTTCTGGGTCCCCACCCGGCAGGGCGTGCATTTGCCGCAGGATTCATCCCTGCAGAACTCCATGAAAAACCGGGCCACGTCCACCACGCATTTATCTTCATCCATGACAATCATGCCGCCCGAGCCGACAATCGCGCCCAGCCGGGTAATGGACTCATAATCGACCGGCGTATTCAGATGCTGGACCGGGACGCATCCCCCGGACGGACCCCCCAACTGGACTGCTTTGAAACGCTTGCCGCCGGGGATGCCGCCGCCGATGTCGTGGATAATGGTCCCGATCGGCGTCCCCATGGGCACCTCCACGAGACCCACATTCCGGACATCGCCGGTGAGGGCAAAGACCTTGGTTCCCTTGCTCCGCCGGGTCCCCATGCTCCCATACCACTTGCCCCCTTTCAGGATGATCTGGGGCACATTGGCCAGGGTTTCCACATTGTTGAGGATGGTAGGCTTCTTCCAGAGTCCTTCGATGGCCGGAAATGGCGGCCGGGGTCTGGGGGTTCCCCGCTTCCCCTCAATGGATGTCATGAGGGCGGTCTCTTCGCCGCAGACAAAGGCCCCGGCCCCCCGGTAGACCTCCAAATCGAAATCGAAGCCGGACCCGAGGATGTCCTTCCCCAGAAGACCGTAGTCCTGGGCCTGATGGATGGCCAGATTCAACACCTTGACAGCCAGAGGATATTCGGCGCGGCAGTAGATATAGCCCTGATGGGAGCCGATGGCCTTGGCCGCGATGATCATGCCTTCCAATACTGCGTGCGGGTCTGATTCCAAAACGCATCGGTCCATAAAAGCCCCGGGGTCGCCCTCGTCGGCATTGCATAGCACGTACTTGACATCTCCTCTGGAACTGGCGGCAAACCCCCACTTCATCCCTGTAGGGAATCCGGCTCCGCCACGGCCTCGGATGCCTGATGTTTTGATTTCAGCAATGATCTCATCCGGGCCCATCTGATACAATGCCTTTGCTGCTGCAAAGTACCCGTCCCGGCCGATATATTCGTCGATCTTCTCGGCCTGGATCAGACCGCGATTCTTCATGACCACGAGGTCCTGCATGCCGAAGAACGGGACCTCCCTGATGTGAGGCGTTTCCTCGGTGGCCGTGGTACCTGGGCCTTCAAATTCAACCTCCTTTTGTTCCCAGCCTCTGGCAAAGACCCAGTCCTGGTTGATACGCCCCTCAAGGACATGTTCCCGGAAAATCTGCCGGGCCTTCTGCTCATCCACGTCTGCATATTTGACCGGCTCTTCACCCACGCGCTCTATGGTGATCAGCGGTTCCCGGTTGCAGATGCCTGCGCACCCGGACGTGGTAATGACAATATCGTCTCTGCCGGAAGAGGCCAGCTCGGCCTGAAGTGTCTCCAATACCCTGTCTGCGCCGGAAGAGATCCCGCAGGTCCCCATATGAACCGTAATGCGTGCACGGTTCTTTTCCGAATCCAGGACCAGCGATCTGAGCGCCTCCCCCTTGATTCTATACAAGTCCTCTATTTTCAGCCTTGGCATAGGTAAACTCCTTAACTACTCATACGCTTCTAATATCTCAGCTACCTTGGTTGGCTTCATCTGGCGGTAGGTGTTGTCATCCACCACGGTGACCGGCGCCAGCCCGCATGCGCCGAGACATCGGACGGTCTCTAAGGAAAAGCGTTTGTCGCCGGTGGTCTGTCCTGGATACACCTCGAGGGTCTTGGTAAGCTGTTCCAGGATCTTTTTCCCGCCCCTCACATAACAGGCGGTTCCCAGGCAGCACCGGATGGTATGTCTTCCCCGAGGGACCATCGTGAAAAATGAATAGAAGGTTACCACCCCGTACACTTCACTGAAAGGGATGGAGAGACTCAGGGCAACCCGCCTCTGCACCGACTTGGGAAGGTAGCCGATCGCCTCCTGGATATCTTCCAGCACCGGGATCAATGATCCGGGCTTTGTCTTATATCTTTGGATAATGGCGTCTATGGTCGACCACTCCTCTAAAGTGAATTTCTGTTCGCCTGTTGCCTTTGCACCTGAACTGCCCTTCTCTGACACGTTGCGGCCCTCCTTGAAACTGAAAACCTGAGTTCATTCAAAAGAAAAATACCGGCCCTTCTCAGCTCTCCGATGCGACATGCAATCACACACAGTGTTGCTCACCGTGGGCTGTCGGTCTTGCAAATATTGTTCCGGATCGGGCAGGGGAAAAGAATAAAAGGCGCGTGGAACAACGCATCAAAAAAAGGCCCTCATCCGGGATCCCGGGTGATGGTCTCAAAGAGAACCGATCAAATTATTTAAGGATATTGACACGGTTCCATGTCCATTTGATTCACCATGCCGCGGCCTCCGCTCCATAAATGACCAGGCAAAAGCCGCACAGCCGATTGTTGGGAAAGCTGCCGGTGGATACATTATAGAGAAAAAAGGGGCACCTGTAAACGCTCTTTTCACGTCTCAGAGAAGGTCCATATGCAAGCTGCTTTTGACAGATTGAAAAGATTGCTGACACTCAACCTCTCGATTTTTCACGCCACACTGGCTTTGCAATTTGTAAAAGTACCCGATATTATTTCGCATGCCGTCAGTGAAAATGCTCTCTGGAAATAATTCTTTTCTTGTAACACGTTAGGCTCCTGAAAACATGGCAAAAGGCCCGGCAGGGGGCCTCATTTAAAGAGCTGCAACCATAAGGGGCCGTGACGCTCGACGACCGCCCCTGTTCTTTGAATAAACTATACCAAAAGGCGGCTGGCATGAACCTCATATGAAGGTCCCTCTTGGGGCTGGATCAGCTCTATTTTTCATGCCAGGCCGCCGTTCCCACGAGCAGTATAGACTTTTGCAGCTCTTTAAATGAGACCCCCTACCGAACCCAACATCCAATGTACGCTTTATATGAAAGCTAAAATGATACCTTTTATTAATAGATTGGATGAGTTATACTTCTTCAACCACATGCGTTTTGTTTGGCGCCCCTGTTGCTGCACAAGAAATTGAAGATCGCGTGAACTCTCTCTGGTCCAAACCCTTGAGAGAGAGAATGGTCTTGCGGGATGTTCAGATGACCCGAAAATTAGCAGCCTCCTCGACTCTTGGAACATTGGGGTTTAGCCGGCGTCGAATTTTCAGTGGAGAGGGGAGAATCAATCTCAAAAAAGGTAGTTATTCACTTGAAAGATGATGGTCTCGCAAAAAGTCGAAAATGCTCTCTTTCTGTCATTCCGGCGAAAGCCGGAATACAGTATTCTCAAGCACTTATGAAACGTCTGGACCCCGTTTTTCAACAGGGTGACGACTTTTTACGAATGCATCAA
>JAUPKI010000191.1 GCA_030837545.1 Thermodesulfobacteriota bacterium
CGGGTTCGTATTTAGAAGCGAAGCACCCGGATTCGTAACCTGAATGGGGTATTGAATCCTCTCTTTGTCTATAACCTTGAATCCCGCTGCAGCGGGAAACCCGGAACCTGTGAACCCTTACAAATATACGTCATATTTGAAGGCCCTAAAAACCGATCTTCGCGGCTCAAGGCACAAGGGAGTACAACGAAAAGCGAATGACAACAAAGGCGAAAAACATCCTTGACCAGATCGGCCATACCCCGCTGGTCCCGATCACCGTCCTGAACCGAAACAGGAATGTCGAGATACTGGCCAAACTGGAAAGCTTCAACCCCGGCGGGTCCATCAAAGACCGGACCGCCCTGTATATGATTGAAGCCGCTGAAAAATCCGGGGATCTAACCCGGGAGAAGATCATCCTGGAGGCCACCAGCGGCAATACCGGCATAGGTCTGGCCTTAGTGGCGGCCGTGAAGGGATATCGCATCCTGCTGACCATGTCCGAGGCCGTGAGCGAAGAGCGGGTCAAGATCCTCAAGGCCCTCGGGGCCGAGATCGCATTTACGCCCGCCCATCTGGGCACGGACGGGGCCATCGAGCACGGATACGAACTGGTGCGCGAAAATCCTGGGGCCTACTGGCTTGCCGATCAATTCAACAACGATGCGAACTGGATGGCCCATTACCATGGGACGGCCATGGAGATCTGGGAGCAGACCGGGGGCGACTTCAATGCCGTGATCGCCACCATGGGTACGACCGGAACCCTGATGGGGATATCCAGGCGGTTTCGCGAACTGAATCCCGGAATCCAGATCATCGGCGTCGAACCCTATCTGGGCCATAAGATCCAGGGCCTCAAGAATATGAAGGAGTCGTACCGGCCCGGCATCTTTGAAAAGGCCCGGGCAGACCGGATCATCAATATCGACGATGAAGAGGCATTCGAGACCGCCCGCCTCCTGGCCAGAAAAGAGGGACTCTTTGTGGGGATGAGTTCGGGCGCGGCCATGGCCGTGGCGCTCAAGGTGGCGGGCGAAATAAAGTCGGGCCGCATCGTGGTAATCCTTCCGGACGGGGGGGAAAAATACCTGAGCACCCCCCTATTCACGGCCAGGAAAAAGTCCGGGCTCCGTCTATACAACACCATGGCCCGAAGACAGGAGGCCTTTGTCCCTCAGGAAGAGAACCGAGTCTCCATTTACGCCTGTGGCCCGACCCTCTGCCAGTTCATGGATCTGGTTCAGTGCAGACGCCTGTTGTTTTCAGATCTGATCCGGCGGTATATGGAATTGAAGGGCTATGAGGTGACCCTCATCATGAATGTCACCGACCTAGATGACCGAACCATTGAAGGGGCTGAAAAGGCCGGCATCTCTTTGAGGGAATTTACCGACGGGTTCTATGACGCATTGATGGCTGACATGGACAGCCTCGGCATCCAACGCGCGACGGCCTACCCCAGGCCGAGCGAGCACGTGGAAGACATGATCGCCCTGACCCAGAAGCTCCTTGAAAAGGGATATGCCTACGAAAAGCTCCGCTCCATCTACTTTGACATCTCTCGTTTCAGGGACTACGGCAAGTTGTCGCGGATTGATCTGAACAAGATCCGGTTAGGCAAGACCGTTGATCTGGACCAGTACGAAAAGGAAAATCCTCGGGACTTTACCCTGCTGAAACGTTCCACCCTGAATGAATTGAAACGGGGGATCTTTTTCAAGACAACCTGGGGCAACGTCAGGCCCGGCTGGCACATTGAGTGTGCGGCCATGGCTCTGAAATACCTCGGGCCTACCCACGACATCCATACCAGCGGGGTGGCCCTGATATTCCCCCATCACGAGAACGCAATCGCCATCAGTCAGGCCGTCACAGACAGACCCCTTGCTAATTACTGGCTCCACAACGAACCCGTGATGGGCGACGCCGAAGGTTCGGCTGAGGCCGTAGAAAACGGACACGTGACATTGAGGGATCTCATGCACCAGGGCTATTCAGGGAGGGAGGTGCGATACTGGCTTCTCAGCCGGCATTATCGAAAGCCGATCTTTTATTCTCAAACCAAGCTCAGGGGCGCCAGGAATACCGTCTCTCATCTCGACATGTTCATTCAGAAGCTTCATAATGCCCAGGCCGGTCCTGTGGATCCGGAGATGGACCAGACGATCTACGCCCTGAGAACGCGATTCATCGAATCCATGGATAACGATTTCAATATCGCGCCTGCACTGGCCTCCCTTTTTCAGTTCACCCGCACCATTAACAAAAGGATGGACCAAAGCGGCCTTGCCCCCTCTGACCGCGAGAAGGTCCTGACTGCCCTAAGACGGGTCAATTCCGTATTGGGGATCATGCGTCTCGATCCTCCCGCAGCGGATGGGGCCGTGGAGGAACTGGTGCAGCGGCGAGAGGATGCTCGAAAAAGAAGGGAATGGGATCAGGCCGACGACCTGCGGGAGAAGCTCAAAGGTATGGGCATTGAAGTCATCGACACCAAGGAGGGCCCGGTCTGGCGGAAGAATTGACTATTGACCATCGACCGTTCAATATTTATTTTTGTAACCGATCAGGGGTTCAAGGTTGGATTCCTGGCCCGAAACTTCAGACTTGAAACTCCAAACTTGAAACTGATAAAATGCCGATTTACGAATACGAGCCCTTGAATCC
>JAUPKI010000192.1 GCA_030837545.1 Thermodesulfobacteriota bacterium
ACAACGGCACCCCGTGCCGCATCAGGATCTCATTGGCCGTGCAGCAGATGCCGCTCAGTTGAATCCCCTTGGCGCCCTTCGATTTAGCCAGATCGATCATCTCCGGCAGGTCGGCCGCCTGGACAATCATCTCGCTCAAGAGCGGCTCGTGGCCGTGGATAACGATATTGACATGGTCCTTCTTCAGAACACCCAGGTTGGCCTGGCTCTTTAACGGATACGGGCAGCCGAACAAGACATCCTGCAGGTCCGTGGCAATCATGGATCCGCCCCACCCATCGCCGATAGCGGCACGGGTGCACTGCTCAACCAGGTTCTCATAATGCTGATCCACGCCCATATGGGTCCGGTGCATGATCTCCACGATCTCTCGGTCGATCCCCCTCGGGACAACGCCCAATTTTTTCCAGAGTTCGTAGCGTTTGGCCGGGGCCCGTTTGACAGTGCAGACCTCGCCGGTCTGTTGCCCCCACTGTCCCAGGGCCTTCTCACCCACTTCCACGGCGATCTCATCGATATCCCGGTCCACCACCTCGCCGTTTTCGCCCTGTACGGTGATTTCGACGCCGAAGTCCGGCGCGATCTCAAGGAGTTTTTTGGTGTCTTTGATATGATAATCGTGGGTTTCCTTTCGAGCGGCCGCCAGAAAGGTCTCGGCAACGCCCCTGCCATGGTCTGAATGGGCTGCGGCGCCCGCCGCTACCATCCTGGCAAAATTCCTGGCAGCAATGGTCTCAGGGGTGGCCCCGCACAGACCCTTTCGCGTATCTTTCCCCTCGATCCCCCCTTTGGCCAGGGGGAGTCTGCAAGGTCCCTGGGCGCAGTTCTTGCAGCAGGTTCCCTGGGCCCCGATATTACAAGGCTTCATACTCTGAGCCCGATCGAAGATGGTCTCGATCTCCATCTCTCTCGACCTCGCGATCATCTGCTGGCTCGCCAGATCCAGGGCCAGATCTTCCGGCCTTGGCGGCTCTTCCTTTTTCTTTACCGGAACAACTTTGCTCTTGACTTCTTCTGTCGCCATTATGAGGTTCCTCCTCTTTTCGTTTCCGATTTTCCTGTTAACTGCGTCGGTGAATCCGGCCGATCGCTGCGATGAGCTTGTCGACCATATCCAACTGTCGGGCCGCGGCCGTCTTGGCAACAGCCTCCCCTTCATGCGCCGTCTTATCCGCCTCGTGCTTTTGTCTTTCCAGGGCGCGCTTGTATCTGAGGGCCTTCAGCTCTTCTGTTTCCTTGGCCTTGGCGTCGGCTTTGGCCATCTCTTCGGCCTTTGCCGCGGCCTCTGCTTTTGCCTTGGCTGCCGCTTCAGCAGTGGCCTTCGCCCCGGCCTCTGCCTTCGCCTTGGCTTCCGCTTCGGCCTTCGCCTTGGCCTCGGCCTCTGCTTTTGCTTTGGCTGCCGCTTCAGCGGTAGCCTTTGTCTCGGCCTCTACGCTGACCGCTGCCGCCTCATCGGGCTTTGCCGCAGCCTTTTTTGCCTCTGGTTTCGCCGCGGCCTTCTCTTCTTTCTTGGGTGCTGGCGCTGGCTTTGCCGCGGCCTTGGGTTTGGCTGACCCCTTTTTCTCGGGTTTGGGAGCGGCCTCTATCGACCCAAAGTCCAGATTCGGCGCGGGAGACAATGAGATGAGATCCGCCTCCTCCAACGCTAACTCTTTGGAAATCTCTTTAATATCGCTGCCGCTTCCCCCGTTGCTCAGGAGTTGGATGAACGACCGAACCATTCGGACCGATTCAGGATGTCTCAGGATCAACACCGAGGAGCCTCCGAGGAGATAGCATACCGCCCCTACGCACTCCATCAGAATCGCCCTTTTTTCCGGGTCACCTAATATCGGCATCTCTGCAAGGGGCAGGCCGGCCTCTTTGCTCTTCCAGATCTCATTGCCCAGGTTGGTGATCATCGGAATCTGAAGTTTGTCGTCTTCTTGGGTCAAGGCAGCCATCATGATACGTTCCATGACCGAGTAGGAATACTCCAGACCATAACCGAGACCGCCGGTCGTTGGATCAACTATAATCTTGTTGCTTTGAACGCCTAAGTTGCCCAAAAGGATGTTGAGCTGTTTGGCCAGGTTCACGTCAATGGGCGAAGACGCGATCACCGTATGGCCGTAGCCGAGGGCGCTTGCACCCACGCCTTTGTGGTTGGCTTCTTCAACAGGACCCAAACCCAGATTCTTGCCCTCACATACCTGGGCGATCTTCTTTAGGACCTCTTCATCCTTCTGGTTGTTTGCCGTACCCCACAGAATCACCGGGACATTCACTGCATCGACAACCTTCTTGGTCACCGCCGCAGCCTCGTCAGCACTCCTGTCCATACCATTCGGGTCCGTGCTTTTCAGTTGCATGACGATGATGTCGGCCCCATACACGTCAACACATTTCTTGGCCCACGCCTCGGGTGAAGAAATGACATCCTTAAACGGCGCAACGGCCGCTGCCGCCCATTCCTTGGAAGGGTCATAATCCCAGATCTCCATCGCAATTCTCGGGGGGTTTGCCGTAGCCCCTTCGAACAGATGAAAAGGATAGGACGTCTGCCCCCCCAACGCCACAGAGCCACTGCCCGTTCCGACCGTGGTTTGCCCTATTTTTCCAGAATAGGGATGTTTGGGAATTTCAAAGGCCAATGTCTTTACCTCCTTGTTCCATGCTGTCGTTAATAATTCGCGGCCATCTAAACGCTGCCGCCAGCCATAAGTAACCGGAAAACCATTTATATCAAAGAAAAGCCTTCAACACCTCTTTGTCTTTGTGAAAAAAATAACAAAAGTAGGGCAAAAAAATACCTCTGGTACTGAGGCTGTCCTGAATAGATAAATGAATCCATATTCATTGTCAAGGATTTTTTGCAGTAATTTTAACCTCTTTTCTCTCTCGAGGCCGTTCAATATATTGTATTCAAACGGAGAGATGATACAATATATAGCGATCGTTTCGGTTCACCCCCGTCTTCCTTACAGCGGGTTCCCAGCCTGTGCAAAGCGTGCTTTGCATCAAGGCGAAAACGGTCATGCCGGGCCTTTGTCAGGTAACCGTTCACGGGTTCAGAGGTTCATATGTAGCGGGAAACGTTGAACCCAGAACCTGTGAACCCTTTACTTCGCCAGTTACAAAATCGAATCGAAGATCCGGCAGGCGGCCTCTACAGCCCTGTTTTCCTTGCCAAGCTCTATCGTGGGTCTCCCTTCCAGATCGAATTTCTGCAGGTCCGCATCCTCGGGCACGGTCCCCACAATATCGAGATGGTATTCCGCCAGGGCCTCTTTGAGAGCCTTGGCCTGCTCCTCCCTGAAACGGTTCACCATGACCATCTTTCGCCCGATATTCAGCGACAGGCGGGTTGCCAATTCCACGATCCTCGACGCGGCCTGCAGTCCTCTCCGGGTCGGATCGGACACAACCAAGAGCACATCGACGTTATTGGTCGTCAATCTGCTCATATGTTCCATGCCCGCCTCGTTATCCATGACAATAGAGGCGTAATTTTCAATCAGTTTCTCCAGGGAATGGGTCAGGAGGGTGTTGGCGGCGCAATAGCACCCGGCCCCCTCGGGCCTTCCCATGACGATCAGGTCAAAGCCGTCCGCTTCTATGACCGCCTGCTGGAGCTTCATCTCCATAAAGACATCTTTTGTCATGCCGCTTGAAACCCCGGTCTTCATCTGCTCCCTGGCGTCTCCGAGAGTTTCCCCAACCTTGAGTCCCAGGACCTCATTCAGGTTGGCGTTGGCATCCGCGTCCACAGCCAAAACCGGCGTCCTCCCCTTTTCCACGAGATATTTGACCAGCA
The DNA here is from genome assembly GCA_030837545.1 of Thermodesulfobacteriota bacterium. GTDB lineage: Bacteria > Desulfobacterota > DSM-4660 > Desulfatiglandales > Desulfatiglandaceae > AUK324. The sequence continues at coordinate 3,797 of JAUPKI010000192.1, forward strand.
TGCCGGCCATGGTCGTTTTTCCCGTACCCCCCTTGCCCGCCAGGGCAATGGAATAGCTCATCGTTTTCTCCCCCTCATAATTCTATAGACAGATTTTAATTGAAATCGCGACGCTGTCTTGATAATATAATTTGATTTTAAAAAATCGGCTCGGAAATACGTAACTATTTGCCATGACAGAAAAAAATAAAATATGGGACCAAATTAAATCCGGTTTCAAAACAGGGCTTCCCTCCGCCGAGTTCAAGACATGGTTGTCAAGGGCATCTCTCAAGGAAATCTCCGCCCGTCAGGCGGTTATCGAGGTCCCCAATAAATTCATTGCGCACTGGCTGCAGGAAAACTACGCCGATCAGATTCAAACCCTGTTCAAAGACCATCTGCAGACCGTTCCGGAAGTTGTCTTCACCTGTGCAGATCCCTCAGACAAAATAGAAACACAAACCGGCGAGGACGTCAAGGACCGGGACCTTCGACCCGCTCACGGGATTGACACCCTGACCACCTTTGCCGATTTTGTCACGGCGAACAGCAATCGGCTTGCCTACACGTCGGCCCTGAGCGTGGCAAACCGCCCGGCAAGCGACTACAACCCTCTTTACATATACAGTGCGTTCAGTTTGGGAAAAACCCATATCTTAAATGGCATCGGCAACTTGGTCCTTCAAAACCATCCGACTGCGAATATCATGTACCGTTCCGCCGATCAATTTCTGAGTGAATTTTCATCCACGACCGATAGTCAGGAACCGAACCGTTTCTGGGAAAGAGAGGAAGGCCCTGACTTTTTCCTCCTGGATGACATCCATCTCCTTGCCGGCAACCGAAAAGTCCAAACTGAACTCCTGGCTCTCTGCAGCTCATTCCTTGATTCTTCCAGGCAGTTGGTCGTCGCCGCCGCCTGCCCGCCGGCCAAGATCCGTAATCTCCTCCCTCAGTTGCGTTCACGTCTGGAATGGGGCCTTATAGCAGAAATCCATCCCCCGGGTCAAAGGACTAAGGTAAAAATTATCAAAAAAATGGCTAAAGACGAGAAACTGGTCCTTCCTGACGACGTGGCATTTTTCCTCGCAAACACAGCAGACGATATGAACACACTCCTTGAACATATCCGCAGACTCAAATCCCATTTCTTCTCTCATAAAACCCCTATAGAGATCTCCACGGCCGAATTGATGGTTAAATTGGCTCATCCCTCAAATCGTATTGACATTAACCATATTCAAGATATCACAGCCAAATATTTCAACATCTCTGTAGAGGATATGTTGTCCAGTAAGAGAGAGAGGCCTTTTTCATACCCAAGGCAGGTGGCGATGTATTTGAGCAAAAAATTGACCCCCGCCTCGCTAAAGCAAATAGGATCGGCATTTGGCAATAAGCATCATTCTACGATTATTTACGCGCAGAACCGTATACAACAGGACAAGGCTAAAAATGAAAGGATCTCTAAGGATATCGATAAAATACAAAAACTTCTATTTTAACTGCCGACCTATCGACTTGGGGTGTTTTTGTCCCAAAATTGTACGCAGTTTGCAGTCTCGCTTAGGATGTTGGAAAACTGGAGTTACGGAATCATGGGGACAGTGGCGGGTTAATGTCAGAGTTAATTCAAAAGTTCGTCAAAAACTGAAGACTTTTAAAACGTGTTGCGGATGGGTTCTAAAATTTTGACATCCTTTTCAAATCCTCTAAAGATTTTGCAATTTAATTTCAAACAAATACGACGTTTTTTGACAAATAGACAGTCCTTATTAGTATTGTGATCTTTAACTATATAGAAAATAAAATAATACCAATATGTCGGAGGAAAAAATGGAAATAAAGATCGCCAGGAGTGAGCTACTCAAATCTGTATCAAGGGTTCAGAGCATTATCGAAAGAAAAAGCAGTATGCCTGTTCTATCGACCATTCTGTTTGATGCCTCAGGTTCATCTGTCCGTCTTTCGGCCACAGATCTTGAACTCGGTTTTCAGGAAACCCTTTCGGCAACGGTCATTCAGGAGGGGAGTGTTACCATTTCAGGGAGAAAACTATTTGAAATACTTAAAGAAAGCAATTCTGAAACGTTTCAGATAAAGGGGAGGGAGAATAACTGGGTTCGTTTATCAGACGGGGTTGCCCGCTTTGATCTCGCATGCATAGCGCCCGACGAATTTCCCGCATTTATCGAACCTGAGGGCGTTCCCATGGTTCAAATAGATAGCGCAGTTCTGGCCGATATGATCAGTAAGACCATTTATGCGATCACCATCGAAGAGGCGGGATTTAAGCTGTCTGGGGTCTTCACTGAGAGAGTTTCGTATAATGGAAATTATTTTCTCAGAATGGTGGCCACGGATGGTCACAGGCTCTCCATGATCGATAAAGCCGTTCCCAACATAGATAGCCTCGATCTGTCTCATGGGGTGATGATTCCGAAAAAAGGGATGTCCGAGCTGAGCAGGCTCGCGTCCGAAGGGGGTGCCCTTGAAATTGGGTTTAAGCAGAAGGACTGCGTCGCCAAGAAAGAGAATGCCTTATTGGTCATGCGGCTCTTGGAGGCCAAGTTTCCCGATTATCAGGCGGTTATACCCAAGGATACCGCTTTTTCCATATCATTGAAGCGGACGTCGCTCCTGGAAGCCATGAGAAAGATGCTGATTTTGAGCAACGAGCGATATCGCGCGGTAAAAATAACCATTGAGAAGGACGTGCTAGATCTGGTGTCAGCCAATCCTGATTTGGGCGAGGTCCAGGAAAAGATTGACATCCAATACTCGGGTGAGAGGATTGAGGCTGGATTTAACCCTCGATACTTCATCGATGTCGTCCAGGCAATGCAAAGCGAGACGATCCGCATGGAATTTACGGATAATTCCAGGCCGTGCGTGATCAAGGGGGACGAGGACGAAGGCTTTATAGGCTTAATTATGCCGATGAGGGTTTAGGATGATGGAAGAAAGCACCACTTACCAGGCAGAAGACATCAAGGTCCTGGAAGGGCTGTCGGCGGTCAGAAAACGACCGGCCATGTACATTGGAAACACCTCCTTTGAGGGTCTCCATCACCTGGTCTATGAAGTGGTCGACAACAGCATTGACGAGGCCATGGCCGGACATTGCGACGAGATCAAGATCAAGCTGCTGAATGACGGCAGCGTGGTCGTTCGCGACAATGGCCGCGGCATTCCGGTTGACATGCACAAGGCGGCCAATATGCCTGCCTTGGAGGTTGTCATGACCAAGCTCCATGCCGGCGGAAAATTTGACAGAAAATCCTACAAGGTTTCGGGGGGACTTCACGGCGTCGGCGTGTCGGTTGTGAATGCCCTTTCCGAGTACCTGGAGGTGGAGGTTTACCGGAACCGTCAGATCTATTATCAGAGGTACGAGCGGGGAGACCCGAAGACGGGACTCGAGATCAGGGGAGAAACAGAAGGTACAGGCACGAGTGTCCATTTTTTGCCGGATCCAGACATTTTTGAAGTTCTGGATTTCGATTTTGATACCCTTGCTCGGCGGATGCGGGAGCTTGCTTTTTTGAGCAAAGGCCTTCGTATCAAGATAGTGGATGAACGGAGCGGCAAAAAGAAGGATTTTCATTACGAGGGGGGGATTCTCTCTTTTGTGGAATACCTCAACACGAACAAGGAGGTCCTTCATGACAAGCCGATTCTCGTTACCGGAGAGAAAAACAGCGTACTGATCGAGGCGGCGTTTCAATACAACAATTCCTACACAGAAAACCTGTTCACCTTCGCAAACAACATCAACACCAGGGAAGGAGGAACCCATCTGATTGGCTTCAAGTCGGCCCTCACTCGGAGCATTAATCAATATCTTCAGAACTCGCCCCTGTCCAAGAACTTTAAAGAAAAACTGACGGGGGATGATGTGAGGGAGGGGCTGACCGGCGTTATCAGCGTAAAACTGCCGGAACCGCAGTTCGAGGGACAGACCAAGACCAAACTGGGCAACAGCGACGTGAAGGGTCTGGTGGAAAACCTGGTCAATGAAGGATTAAGCACTTTTTTTGAAGAAAATCCAGCCGTTATAAAGTCAATCTTGGCAAAGGTCATTGATGCGGCCAGGGCGCGGGAGGCTGCGCGAAAGGCCAGGGATTTGGCCAGGAGAAAGGGTGTTCTTTCGGATCATTCACTCCCTGGGAAATTGGCGGATTGTCAGGAAAGGGATCCGGCAAGAAGCGAGATTTTCATTGTGGAAGGCGACTCCGCAGGCGGGTCTGCAAAACAGGGGAGAGACCGAAGGAACCAGGCCATTCTCCCCCTGAAAGGGAAGATTCTCAATGTCGAGAAGGCTCGATTCGACAAGATGATTTCCAGTGAGGAAATCCGAATCATGATCGCGGCGCTGGGAACGGGGATTGGCGAGAAGGACTATAATATCGATTCGATCCGGTATCACAAGGTCATTATCATGACCGATGCCGATGTGGACGGGGCCCATATCCGAACCCTCCTGTTGACCTTTTTTTTCAGGCAGATGCCCGATCTTATCGAAAAAGGATATCTCTATGTGGCCCAGCCTCCCCTGTATCGCGTGGTTGACAAGAAGAACGAGCTGTTCATCAAGGGTGAAGAGGAGTTCAACGATTTTCTGCTGAAACGGATTTCTGAGAGCGAGGCGGTTGTCTTCGATAGTGGAAAGGAATTATCAGGGAGCCGGCTGATGGGCATGCTCAATCGCCTGGTGAAATTTTTTGAAAAGGTGGAGAAGCTGTCGAGAAGGGGTGTCAGCCCGAGATTCATCCAGTTCCTGATCTTAAACGGCGTCAGCCAGAGGGCCCAGTTCAAGGATCAGGATTTTATGGAAGGTCTTTTTTCCCGGCTCGAGGAAAACGGTTTTGTCGTAAGTGACATCATCGTGGGAGAGGAAGAGGGGTTTTATCTGTTCTCTGTGACGGAGACAAAAAATGCCGGCCAGAGATTCAACATCGACTGGGAATTTCTGTCTTCTCCGGAACTGCGCCAGCTCATGAAGTTGCGCGAGGATTTCTGTGAACTCAAAAAGGGGAGTTACAGGACTGGCCCCGACGGAGAAAAGGAGAGAATCGACGACCCGGAACAGTTGCTGCGAGACTTGATGGAAAGGGCCAAGAAAGGGCTTGGCATTCAGAGATACAAGGGGTTGGGAGAAATGAATCCCGATCAGTTATGGACCACCACCATGAATCCGGACAGGCGAAGACTGGTGAGGGTTACGGTGGAAGATGCGGTGGAGGCCGACAATATCTTCACGATTCTCATGGGCGACAAGGTGGAGCCGAGAAGGGAATTTATTCAGAACAACGCATTAGAGGTCACGGAGCTGGATATTTAGGCGTAGGGGAAAGCGAATAGACGAGATACGGTGGTGAGAGAAGCGATACGCCCTCCCGTCTGCCCCCCAAGCCATGGACGTCGTTGAAACGGGGACTGGAGAACTGAAACATCATGATGCCAGATGCTGGTTATGAGTCTGTCAAAATCGAAGATGAGATGAAAAAGTCTTATCTCGAGTATTCCATGAGCGTGATCGTGGGAAGGGCCCTTCCGGATATCAGAGACGGCCTGAAGCCGGTTCACCGGCGCGTTCTCTACGCCATGCATGACCTGAAGAACTTCTTCAACCGGCCGTATAAAAAATCCGCGAGGGTTGTTGGCGATGTCATCGGTAAGTACCATCCGCATGGGGATACTGCCGTATACGACACCATTGTGAGAATGGCCCAGAGTTTCTCTCTGAGATACCCGCTGGTGGACGGTCAGGGAAATTTCGGTTCGGTTGATGGCGATCCACCAGCGGCCATGCGATATACGGAAGTGAGGATGGCGAGGCTGACCCAGGATTTTCTCTCAGATATCGAGAAGGAAACCGTTGATTTCATACCCACCTATGATGGGTCGCTTCTGGAGCCCGTGGTCTTGCCGACCCGCATACCCAATCTCCTGGTGAACGGTTCTGCGGGGATTGCCGTGGGCATGGCCACCAATATCCCCCCTCACAACCTGTCTGAGATCTGCCAGGCTGTTGAACGGGTCATCGATCATCCCGACATCAGCGTCAGGGAACTCATGCAGGTGGTTCCGGGGCCTGACTTTCCTACGGCTGGATTTATCTGCGGCAAAAAGGGAATTCGAGAGGCATATGAGTCGGGCCGGGGGATCATCAAGATGCGGGCAAGGGCCTTTGTGGAGAAGGTGGGTCACAACCGTGAGCGGATTGTCATATCGGAAATCCCTTATCAGGTAAATAAAGGAAAACTATTAGAAAAGCTGGGTGAGCAGGTCAGGGAAAAAAAGATAGAAGGGATATCGGAAATCAGGGATGAATCGGACCGGGACGGGATGAGGATCGTGATAGAGGTCAAGCGGGACGGCGTGGCCCTGGTGATCCTCAACCGGCTGTACAAATTCACCCAACTGGAAACATCCTTCGGGATCATATTCTTAGCTATCGTCGGCGGGAGACCCCACGTTTTTACCCTCAAAGAGATCATAGAGCATTTTATCCAGTATCGTCGGGAGATCGTGGTTCGGAGAACGATTTACGAACTCAAAAAGGCCGAGGCCCGGGCCCATATTCTGGAGGGACTGAAAAAGGCCCTGGAGTTCCTGGATGAGGTCATCGAGTTGATCCGGTCTTCGTCTGATGCCAGGGAGGCCAAGACCCGACTCATGTCCGAACACGGGTTTTCCGAAATCCAGGCCCAGGCCATTCTGGACATGAGACTCCAGCGACTGACCGGCCTTGAAAGAGAAAAAATCAATGCCGAGTACCAGGACCTGATCAAGGATATCGCCCGCTTCAAGGCGATCCTGGAGAATCCGGCCATGGTCCTTAAGATTATAAAGGATGAGGTGAAGGAGGTTAAGGAACTCTACGGAGACGAGAGGAGGACCGAGATTCTCGAGGATGTGGATGATATTGACATGGAGGATCTCATCGCCGAGGAAGACATGGTGGTGACCATCAGTCACAACGGCTATATCAAGAGAAATCCGATCAGTCTATACAGGGCCCAGCGCCGAGGGGGCAAGGGGATGACCGGGGCGAGGCCGGAGGGTGAGGATTTTGTCGAACACCTGTTTGTGGCTTCCTCCCATGATTATTTCCTCTTTTTCACCAATAAGGGGCGAGTGTACTGGAAGAAGGTTCACGAGATTCCAGAGGCCGGGCGCATGTCGAGAGGAAAGGCCATCGTCAACCTTCTGGATCTGAAAAAGGAAGAGCGGGTGGCGACCATTTTGCCGGTGAGGGACTATGAAGAAGGAAAATATGTGGTCATGGCCACCCGAGAGGGTCTCGTCAAGAAGACAGAACTGACGGCATACAGTCATCCCCGGTCGATCGGGACCATGGGCGTTAAGATCAGAGAAGGGGATGAACTCATTGCCGTGCGTGTGTCGAGCGGGGACCAGGATATCTTCCTGACGACACGCGAAGGAAAATCGATCCGTTTTTCAGAGTCCGAGCTGAGGGGTTTGGGAAGGGTGGCTACGGGAGTTATCGGTATCCGCATGGCCCCCGGGAATGCGGTGGTGGGCATGGAAACCATCGGTGAAGGGGCTACGATCCTGACGGTGACGGAAAACGGGTATGGCAAACGCACAAGGACGGATGAGTACCCTCGACAGGCCAAGGGAGGGAAGGGCGTCCTCACGATCAAGACCACTGAAAGAAACGGGCCGGTGGTCTACTCTTACGAGGTGAACGATCAGGATCAACTGATGATTATCACAGGCCACGGAAAAATCATACGACTTCGGGCCGGCGATATTTCCGTGATTGGGAGAAACACGCAGGGGGTTAAGTTAATCGATCTGGGCGAAGGAGAAAAGGTGGTAGGCGTTGCCAAGGTGATGGAAGACGAGGAGTGATCTGGGAAAGGAAGGAAAAGAAAATGTCGGCGGGAGTTGACATAACCCGGATCGCCGTGATCGGAGCGGGAAGCTGGGGAACGGCCCTGGCCAATCTCTTGACCGAAAAGGGTCTTGAGGTCGACCTGTGGGTTCGGGAGGAGGAGGTTTTCAGACAGATCCGCGATCATAGGATCAATGAAGTCTTTCTCCCCGGTTTTCGACTCAGTGATCGCCTGAGGCCGGTCCAATCATTTAAAGAGGCCCTTTCGGGAAAGGAGGTGGCTGTCCTGGCCATTCCATCCCATGTCTTTCGAGAGGTACTGGTCGGTATTAGACCGTGTCTACACGCTGACATCTC
>JAUPKI010000193.1 GCA_030837545.1 Thermodesulfobacteriota bacterium
AAGATGTTGTACTCGCCCGTGGCCCGGTTGAAATAGTCCACGGCCGTTCGGAAGGTGAACCCTTCGTCAAAATCGTCAAACATGTTGACGGGACAGACCTTGATGCAGGCCTTGCAATTATTGCATTTGTCGTTGTCCACGCGGAGGCTGTGCTTCAGGATGCGGGCCTGGATCGTGCCATTATCCTTCTTGACCTTCTTCAGGTCACTGTAGGTCAGGATCCTGATCCGGTCGTGATGCCGCACAGCATCCAGATCCGGGTTGACAAACGCCTCCGACGGGTTGACAAGCCGGTCTCTGGGGATCCTCTCGGCGCCAAGGGTCGGGAACTTCTCCACGATGGTCGCATCTTCCCCGTTCGCCGCCCTTTCAAGGGCCGCCCTGACCCCGTCAATCCCTCCCCCAACAATCAATACGCTCTTATCATCCACTGTTATTGCACCTCTTGAGGAACTAACTGAAATATGGGCGATTGCCCGGCGATTTTATCCAGGGCCACCATCCCTTTTCGCTTGAGGGCGGTGATATACCGAAAGACCCTTTCCGATGGAATGGCCAGGTCGCCGGCCAGGTCTTTGATGGATTGTGCCCCCTGCCTGAGCTTGGCGAGGATTTCCTGTACCTCCATCTCTTCCACAATGATCATGTCAATGGCGCGACTGAACTCGTGTTCCGTAAATATCTCGCCATACATGTTGCCCGACGTCAGAAACGGGGTCCGCTTTCCGATGACCCATCGGATCTTCTCGCTGGCAAGCACGGCCTGGGCCGCCTCGAGCTTTTTGAAGAGATCAGGCCCCTTCACCGGATCTCCGTCTCCGCCCAGTGGACCCAGGCTGCGCAATTTCTCGTCGAATTCGGTGACGATATTGACGAATACGGATGCCTCGCCTGAAGAACACTGGCGGAACGTCAGACGGTCTTCGTTCATCCCGATGTGCTTGAAGAGTCTGCGGGCCATGTCCAGCTTGGCCTTTGCCTGGTAATTCCCCGTGATGTAGTGGCAGTCTCCGAAATGGCAGCCCACCACCAGCAGGCCATCCAGGCCCTTTGTGAATGCCTCGGCCACGAGGGCGGGGTCGATCCTCCCCGTACACATGAGCCGAACGATCTTGATCTCCGGTGAGTATTGTAGTCTGGAAACTCCAGCTAAGTCTGCGGCAGCGTATCCTCACCATGTGCAGCAAAACGTCAGTATCTTCGGAACGAAATCGGCCAATTTAACCCCCTGTGAAAATGAAAAATGAAGAATGAAGAATGATAGTTACGCAAAAAGCCGAAAATGCTCTCTTTCCGTCATTCCGGCGAAAGCCGGAATCCAGTCCCGCCGAGTTAACCCCTTATAGGACCCCTGGACTGACCCCGTCCCGCCTTTCGGCAGGATTCAACGGGGTGCCGATTTATTACGAGACCGTCAAAGATGAAGAATGAGAACCGGCGTCGGGTGATCATCGTCGGTTTTCAACCCAAATATGCCTCAAGCTGGGACCTGATCTGCTGGTCCGTAAAAGAGTTTATGGACAGGGCATGCTGGTAACAGGTGGCGGCGCAGACGCCGCATCCCTTGCAGGCCACATCTATCACATGGACCTTCCTCCCCTTTTCCGTGCGCTGTATCTCGAGGGCGCCGTAGGGGCAGAGGGCCACGCACAGACCGCAGCCGCGGCAGGCGTCTTCATTAGCCAGGACCGATATAATCGGTTCCACCACCACCGATCCCTTGGACAGGGGAATGGATGCCCTGGACGCGGCGCCCAGGCCCTGTGCCACGGCCTCGCGGATGTTGGACGGAAAACGCGCGCTGCCGCACAGATACACCCCGTCCGTGGCGAAATCGAGCGGCTTCAGCTTGACGTGTCCTTCCAGGAAAAACCCGTTTTCATCAATGGGGACCCGCAGAAGCCGGGATATGACCTCTGCATCCTCCTGTGAGACGACGGGGGTGGAGAGGACCACGAGATCGGCCGGCAGCTCCATCTCTCGACCCAACAGGGCATGATACACCCGGACCTTGTCAGGTTCCACCTCGGGGGGCCTGTCAGGGCTGTAGTTCATATACCGGATCCCCCTGGCCTTGGAATCGCGGAACATCTCCTCATTTTCCACGCCGTACATCTGCATATCCCTGTACAGGATGGAGACCCTTGCCGCCGGGTTCTGCTCCCGGATGAGCATGGCATTCTTGACCGCGGTCTGGCAGCAGATCCTGGAACAGTAGGGCCTTTCATTGTTGCGGCTTCCCACGCACTGGATCATGACGACGTTGTTGATGCCAGGGGCCAGGCCGTCCTTGAGGAGCGTTTCCATCTCGAGCTGGGTCACGACGCGTTTCCCGTCATAATTGTAAAGGCCCTTCGGCACAAAGGCCCGGGCCCCCGTGGCCACGATAATCACGCCGATATCGACTTTCTTGACGCCGGATTCGGTTTCAATGTCCACCTTGTACTTGCCGATGAATCCTTGGGCCTCGCTGACCCTGGCATGGGTAAACACCGTGATCTTGGGATGTCCGGTCACGGCCCGGACCTTTTCTGCTGTCAGGTCGCTGGCTGGCATCATGGTGGGCCCCAGCCGGTTGAGTCGATTCAGCATCCCCCCGAGGGCCTCTTCCTTCTCAACGAGGACCACTTCAAAGCCCCGGTTGGCAAGGGCAAGGGCCGCAGTCATGCCGGCAATGCCGCCGCCGATGACCAGGGCCCGAACCTCGACCTCTGACATGATGGCTTCCTGGGGCTCCAGCAGGGCGGCCTTGGCCACGCCCATGCGGATGAGGTCCTTGGCCTTGTTGGTGCCGTTCTCCTGCTCCTTCATGTGAACCCACGAGCATTGGTCCCGAATATTGACCATCTCAAAGAGGTACGGGTTGAGTCCCGCCTCGCCGCAGGAACTCCGGAACAGGGGTTCATGGGTCCGCGGGGTGCAGGATGCGACCACCACCCGGTTGAGGTTCTGCTCCTTGATCCCCTTCTTGATCTCGTTGATGCCGCCCTCCGAACAGGTATAGAGGTTTCTCTGCACAAAGGCCACGTGAGGTAGCTTCTCGGCGAATTCCGCCAGTTCCTCCATATTCAGGTATCCGGCGATATTGGACCCGCAATGGCAGAGGAATACGCCGATCCGGATATCTTCATTTTTTTCAGGCAACGGCTTTCTCCTTTATTAAATCCGTTTGAAACACGATTTCAGCGGCACGTTCTGCAGCGCTGGATGCCTGGGCCACAGATTCCGGCACATCCATGGGCGATTCGGCACAGCCGCACACAAAGATGCCGGGGGTGGTGGTATCCACCGGAGAGAGGGGGCTGGTTTTTAGGAAGTTGTAAGGGTCCAGTTCGACCCCCACAGTCTTTACAAGCGCTGCGATCCCTTTTGAAGGGGCGCAGGCTGTAGCCAGGATCACCATATCAAATTCCTGGCGCTTGACCTTTCTTTCCCGAGTGTCCTCGTAGATCACCACCGGGTTGTTGTCGGGACCTTCCACGATTTCCGCCACCCGGCCTCGAACATAGGTGATATTGGAGTGATTGCCCCCGCGTATCTTGTACTCCTCGAACCCCTTGCCGACCGCACGGATGTCCATGCCGAAGATGGTGGACGTGGTATCGGGCCCATGCTCATGGGCGATGATGGCCTCCTTGATGGAGTGCATGCAGCAATACCCGGAGCAGAAGGGGTAAAATCTGAAATCCCGCGACCCCACGCACTGGATAAAGGCAAGCCTCCTGGCAACGTCAAACCCCTCAGCCTTCTTTCTGAGCGCCTCAAGAGGTTCCACCACGGTCAGATGATCGGCATATTTGTCGGCCCACTTCTTTCGGTCCTCATCGTCCGGGTATGCGCCGGACTGGTATTTTTCATAGAAGGCCGCAGAAGACTCCCCGTATTTCTCTTCGAACTTCACGAGGGCCTTTTGGGATTTGCCCGCGCTTTTCTCCATCTCTTCGATGTCTGCCTCAATGGCGCGGTCTGAAGGGCGGTCCAGGTGGCCCCCCGTGGGACCGCTGGCGCTCAGGAGTCTCTCAAACTCAATGGCCGTGACCACATTGGGGATTTCCTGGTACCGGTACTCCGGGATCTGGGAGGGGTCGAATACGTCATACCCGGCAGCGATGATGATGGCCGCCACATTCAGTTCAAGGATCCGATCCTTTTGATCGAAGTCAATGGCTTCTGCCTGACAAGTCTTGGCGCAGATGCCGCATTTTTTGCCGTTCATCTGCCGGCAATGGTCTGCGTCAATGGTATGGGTGGAGGGTATGCCCTGGGCAAAAAGGCTGTAGATGGCCTTGCGGTTTCTCAATCCTTCGTTGAAGGCATCGGGCACCAACGTGGGGCACTTCTCTGCACACGCCCCGCACCCGGTGCACCGGTCTTCTCTGACATACCGGGCCTTTCTGCGGACCGTGACACTGAAATTCCCTGCCTCGCCTTCGACCTTCTCGACCTCGCTGTAGGCCAGGAGTTCAATGTTGGGATGTCGACCGACATCCAGCATCTTGGGCGAGAGTATTCAGATGGCGCAGTCATTGGTGGGAAAGGTCTTGTCCAATTGGGCCATCTTGCCGCCGATGCTGGGCAGCTTTTCCACCAGGTGGACCTTGATGCCCATATCGGCCAGGTCCAACGACGACTGCATGCCTGCGATGCCCCCGCCGATAACCAGTATGTCTTTGCTCACGATCTGTGTCCTCCCATAATGTAACCGATCTGCAATGTTACAGGCAGCGGCCTTGCTAAGTAGAACGTCTATCCCTTGATCTGATCGGCGACGATATCAAAAAGATCGTTGATCTCTATGTCGAGATCAAACGCCGCCTTGGCGCACCGGAAGTGGATCTGGCACTTGGGGCATGCGGTTACCAGCACGCCTGCGCCGGTGCCGCTCGCCTCGGCTATCCGTTCCATCTGTATCTCCTTTGAGCAACTGGAGCAGTTCATCCATCCGGTGGTCCCGCAGCACACGCCGTTCTCCCGGGAACGGGGCATCTCCGTTAGCTTCATGCCGGGGATAGCCTTGAGGAGGCTGCGGGGCGCGTCATAGATGCCGGCCAGCCTTCCCAGCCTGCAGGGGTCATGATAGGTCACCCGTTCGTGTCTTTCTTGAAATTGGATGACCCCCTCGTCCACCTTCCGGGCCAGAAGATCAAGGATATGGATGGGCTCGAAATCCAGCTCGCCAAAATACCTGGGATAAAAGTGCCTGAAGGTGTAGTATCCCTCAGGGCAACTGAAAACCACCTGTTTGGCCCCGGAAGCACGGATCGTCTTCAGGTTTATTTCAGCCAGTTTCTTGAATTTTTCCTCATCGCCGTTCCAGAGGGCATCATGTCCGCAGCACCGTTCCTCATTGCTCACCACCGGCGTTTCCCCGCAGGCGTTCAGGATCTTGAGCACATTCCGGGCGCTCTGGATGGACCCGGCATCGATATCCCGAAAGACCACATCGAAATAGGGGCGGCACCCCACAAAGTAGAACAGGTCTCCGGTCTCGGCGGTCTTTCCATCCTCGATCCAGAAATTGCGGTTCTGCACCACATCCCCTGTCTGGATAGACGTAATCGTCTGGAGCATTCCATTGTGGGCCGGGACCCCGTCAAACCCCTGGGCATGGGCCTCGTCGCGCATCAGGCGGACGAATTCGGGAAAATCGATATTGGCAGGACACCGGACGCTGCACTGGGCACAGGTCAGGCAGCTCCAGATGGTGTCGTCGGAAGGCGTCTCCAGTTCGTACAGGGAACGCTCAATAATCTGCCTGGGTGAAAAATCGGTGAAGACCCTGGCAACAGGGCACGATCCCGTACACACCCCGCAGTCCAGACAGAAGTAGGTCTGGGTGACATCAATCAATTCGGCTATTGCAGTCATTCCTGTCGCCTCGAAACATCCATGCGGCCTTGCCGCTTTTTGCTTTTATAATGATAGAAGGTCATTAGGCCGCCTGTTTCAGGGCAGACGGTCCGAGGGCCCTGACCTGTTCCGTGAATTCTCTTGCCACTTCGGCAAAGCGTGTTCCTTCGGCCGAGGAGATCCATTCCAGGCGAAGTCTTCCTGCCGCAATACCCAGTATATGGGCCAGTTCCTCGGTCATACGGAACATCTTTTCGGCCTTTACATTACCATCCAGGTAATGACAGTCGCCGATGTGTCAGCCTGAAACCAGCACGCCGTCGGCCCCCTTCTGGAATGCCTTGAGGATGAAATTGGGGTTGATCCGGCCCGAACACATGACCCGGATGATCCGCATGTTGGGCGGGTACTGAAAACGACTGACCCCTGCAAGGTCAGCAGCCGAATACGCACACCAGTTGCAGGCAAAGGCGACGATTTTTGGGCTAAACTCCTGAGACATGAAATCCTCCGTCATGGAACATTGATGGTCTCGTAAAAAGTCATAAAACGTCCTTTTTCGTCATTCCGGCGAAAGCCGGAATCCAGTCCCGCCAGGCGGGATCACATAGTTAACATCATTCTGGACCTCGTCCCGCCATTCGGCGGGATTCACCGGGGTGACGGCCTTTTAGGAATGCGTCAACATTGAATACTGAGAATTGAATATTGAAAATTCTGGAGAACAGCCTTTGTCTCAATTTTCAATTTACACTTTTCAATTTAAGGCCGCTTCCACCATGCGCAATACTTCCTGGTCGTCGTAGTGGAATATGGATGCCGCTCCCGTGGGGCAGGCCACGGCACAGGAACCGCATCCCTTGCAGAGGGCCGCCTGCACGAATGCCACGGTCTTGCCCCCTTCTCGCTCCACAAGGGAGACCGCACTGAAGGGACAGACATCCACGCACTTGCCGCAGCCCCGGCAAAGGACCTCATTGACGTGGGAGACAGCGCCTTCAACGGTAATATACTCCTTCGAGAGGACCACTGAGGCCCTTGAGGCCGCTGCCTTGGCCTGGGCAATGCTCTCCTCGATCGGTTTGGGGTAATGGGCCATCCCGGCCAGGAAAATGCCCTCTGTGGCGAATTCAACGGGCCTGAGCTTGGCGTGGGCCTCCATGAAGAAACCGTCCTGATTGAGGGACAGCTTGAACATCTGGGAAAGGGCGCCATTGTCGCGGGACACGATGGCCGAAGCCAGTACGACGAGATCCGCGTTAATCAGAATATCCCGCCCCAGGATGTGGTCTCTGACCGTGACGGATACGGCATCCGTCCCCTTTTCAAGGACCGGTTTCTGTTCGAGACTGTACCGGACAAAGATGACCCCCTGTCTCCTGGCTTCCCTGTAAAGGGCTTCCCTCTGGCCATAGGTGCGGATATCCCGGTAGAGGACGTAAACGTCTGTATCCGGGTTTATTCTTTTCAACTGCAGGGCCGATTTCACGGTGTGGGTGCAGCAGACCTTTGAACAATAGGGTCTATCCGGTTCCCTCGATCCCACGCACTGAATGAAAACCGCTGTCTTGGCCCCCGAAACCTTTGGGGATTCCGCCTTGATGGCCGCATCCAGCTCCAGGTGGGTCAGGACCCGGCCGTCCTGCCCATAGAGATATTCCGTGGGCCTCAATTCCTCGGCGCCTACGGCCACGACTACGGCCCCATGTTTCAGCGATATATCGGAACCGTTTTTTGAGATCGTCGTCTCAAAGTTCCCAACGAATCCGTCAGACGACTTGATTGAAGATTCGGTGTATACATCGATCAGGGCATGCTCCGTCACCCTTTTGACCATCTGGCCGACATGCTCGGTAATATCTTCCCCCTGCCAGGTGTCAATGAGTTTCAAGGCATTTCCGCCTAATTCCTTAGACTGCTCCACTAGGTAGGCACGGTACCCCTGGTCGGCCAGACCCAGGGCGGCGGTCATGCCGGCGATCCCACCCCCGATGACAAGGGCCTTGTTGTCCACTGAAATGGTTGGCTGGGGCAGGGGCTGTATCAACTGGGCCCTGGCGACGGCCATGCGCACCAGATCCATGGATTTCTCTGTGGCCTCTTCCTTCTCTTTGGAATGGACCCAGGAACACTGGTTCCGAATGTTGGCCATTTCAAAGAGGTATTTGTTCAGACCCGCGTCCCTGAGGGTTTCCTGGAACAAGGGTTCATGGGTCCTGGGGGTGCAGGCTGCCACAACGACCCGGTTTAATCCCTCTCTCTCGATGACCTCTCTGATCTTGTCCTGGGTATCCTGGGAGCATGTAAAGAGATTGTCTTCCACATAGGTGACGCCGGGCAGGGTGCGCGCGTATTCCGCCACCTTCGGCACGTTGACAATGCCGCCGATGTTGGTTCCACAGTTGCACACAAAGACGCCGATGCGGGGTTCTTCGCTCGATACATCCCTTTCCTTGGGGTATGTTTTTTCCTGGACCAGTGTGCCCCGTGCAGCCATAAGGTCTCCCTTGGCTTCACAGGCCGCAGCGCTGGACTCCATGACAGAGTAGGGGATGTCTTTGGGTTCCTGGAAGGCGCCGCACACATAAATGCCATCGCGGGAGGTGGCCACCGGCCGGAAGTTTCCGGTCTTGACAAAGTGGTCCGCATCCAGTTCGATGTTGAGGCGATCGGCCATTTTTACAAGGAATTCCGGGGTTTCCAGACCGACTGAGAGGACAATCATGTCAAATGTTTCGGTTTTCAGGTCGCCCTTTTCATCGGCATACCGGAAGATCAGGTCATGGGTCTCGGGATTCTCGTCGATCGTGTGAATCCTCGAGCGAAGGAACCGGACGCCGGCCTCATCCTTGGCGCGGTTGTAGTACCGGTCAAAGTCCTTTCCGTGGGTCCGCATATCCATAAAAAAGATGGCCGTATCCAGATCAGCGCCGGCATGCTCCTTGGCAATCACCGCCTCCTTGATGGCGTACATGCAGCAGACAGAGGAGCAGTACGCGTGGTCGCACTGGTTGATATCCCTGGATCCGACGCACTGGAAAAAGGCGATCTTGGCGGGCGCCTGATGGTCTGACGGTCTCGACAGATGACCCTGAAAGGGGCCAGTGGCGCTCAGGATGCGCTCAAATTCCATGCTGGTCACCACATTGGGAAAGGCCGCATACTGATAGGTGTCGAACCGGCTGGGATCAAATGGGGCAAAGCCGGGGGCCAATATGACAGATCCCACCGGGATGGTGAGGAGCTGCTCCTCCTGTTGATGTGTCTCCAGGGTTACTGCATGGGCCTTACAGGCCTTCACGCATTCGTAACATTCACAACATCCCCCGCAGTTGAGACAGCGGGCCGCCTCGGCCCGTGCCGTATCCTCATCCGCCAGGAGATTGACCTCGTCAAAGCCGAAAAGCCGCTTCTCCACAGGGAGCGTGGGGGCCTTCATGCGATGGAGGGTTGGTTCATCGTCCCGGATCTCCACCCAGTTGGTCCCGATGGGAGGTTCTTCCTGCCATTCTGTGGGAAGTGTTTCTCCCTGCAGGAATTTTCCAATGTATCGGGCGGCCTTTTTACCGGCGTCAACGGCCTCGATCACCGTCGCAGGTCCAGTCACAGCGTCCCCGCCGGCGAATATCCAGGGGACACTCGTCTGCAGGGTCTCAGGGTTGACCGTGAGGAGGTTCCATTTGGATACGCCCAGATTCAGGTCTTTGCCTAAGAAATCCAGGTCAGGCTCCTGTCCAATGGCCGGGATAATATGTTCCGCTTCGATAAAGAACTCGGAGCCCTCGACCGGGACAGGCTTTCTGCGGCCTGTGGTGTCGGGATCAGTGAGACGGGTGCGGATGCATTCGATCCCCGTGACCTTCCCGTTCTCGCCTGAAATCTTCAGGGGGGCCACCAGAAAATGGATCTTGACGCGTTCGTTCTGGGCTTCCTCTATCTCTTCCGGTTCCGCCAGCATCTCCGACAGGGACCGTCGATAAATAATGTGGACCTCGTCCGCCCCCAATCGAAGCGCAACACGGGCCCCATCCAGGGCAGAATGGCCCCCGCCAATGATGACCGCCCTTCCCTGGAGTTTTTTCAGAATGCCGAGATGGACATTCCTCAGAAATGAGGTGACATCATAGACCCCCTCGGCCTCTTCACCCTGTATGCGAAGCTTGAGACCTTTCCAGGCCCCGGACCCCAGGAAAATAGCCTTGGCGCCATGGTCTCTCAGCTCTTCAAGGGTAATATCTTTCCCGATGGCCGTGCCGGTGTGGATCTCGATCCCGTAGCGCTTGAGATTCTCGATTTCCCTGTCAATGACAGAGCGGGGCAGTCGATGCTCTGGGATCCCGTAGCGCATCATGCCGCCTGCCTCAGGCATGGACTCGTATACACTCACCTTGTAGCCTTGAAGCGCAAGAAAGTAAGCGGCCGACAGGCCCGCAGGCCCCGAACCCACAATGGCCACCTTGTCACCCTTTGGTTCCACATCCGGCACCGGGATCTCGCTGAGATCCGTTTGATCGGCAGCCACCCGCTTGAGTTCGCGGATGGAAATGGCCTCATCCACTTCAAGCCGCCGGCAGCTCTTTTCGCAGGGATGGGGGCAGACGCGCCCCAGAATTCCGGGCAACGGCAGGTCCCGCATAATGATTTCAATGGCCTCCCTGTACTTGCCCGCCTTGACCATCTGCACATAGCCCTGCACATTCAGGTTGGCCGGGCAGGCCATCCTGCATGGGGCCTTATCCAGCTTCTCGATGGCGAAGGCCCCGGGAATGGCCTGGGCGTATGGCTTATATGTGGCCTTGCGGTTTGCCAGCTCCATGTCGTACTCGCTGGGCCTGACAACGGGACAGGCCTCTGCGCAATCCCCGCAGGCAGTGCATGCATCGGAATCAATAAAACGGGGGTTTTTGCGCAACGTTACAGCAAAGTTGCCCTTTTCGCCGTCGATCGCTTCAATCTGAGAACATGTGTGGAGTTGAATATTGATGTGCCGGCCGACCTCGACCAGCTTAGGCGAGATGATTCACATGGCGCAATCGTTGGTGGGGAAGGTCTTATCCAGTTGAGACATGACCCCGCCGATGGCAGGGGTTTTTTCCACCAGATGGACAAAAAAGCCGGAATCTGCCAAGTCCAGGGATGCCTGCATGCCGGCGATGCCGCCGCCGACGACCATCACCGAACCCCGGACGTTCTGGGCATTTTCTGCTGTCATTTTTGACTCCTACCTATTTGAAAGCATGTTATTTTTGTCTTTTGCCGCTAAACAGTCTATAATATTTTGCTGGTCGAGTTTATATAGAAAAAGGTTTTTTTTTGTCAAGGAATATTTCAAAACCTATTCTCCTTGCTCGAAGATTTCCTTTGTGATGTAATTAAACGGGTTGCCCGGGGGCAATGCAGCCGATGTGAAAGATGTTGAGATTGAAGGCAGACCGTGGCCCAAGGCCAGAGCAGCCGAGACGAAGCAGGTTCAGCGGGATTCCGAAGTTTGCTCGGAACTGCGGCGCAACCTGCCGTGCTGACGGATAATATAGGACCGAGAGGCTGATAAGAGGTATCTGTGATGACTGACATCCGCACCCTTCTTGTTGACGACGACGAGAATTTTCGAAACGTTCTTGTCAGGCGTCTAACCAAAAGAGGCATCTTTCCTGAACAGGCGGAAACCGGGGAGGCGTGCCTCTCCATACTCGAAAAAACGCCGGTGGACGTGGTGATCCTGGATGTCAAGATGCCCGGCATGGACGGCATTGAGGTGCTCCGGCATATCAAAGCCGACTATCCGGGAACCGAGGTTATCCTCCTGACCGGTCATGAGTCGGTAGAGGACGGGGTCGAAGGGATTCGGTCAGGCGCCTTTGATTATTTAACCAAGCCTCTGGACCTGGAACGTCTTGTCTGCAAGATAGAACAGGCCTATTCACGGATCCAGATAGCGGAAGAGAATCGAAGGGAGGCAGAATCAAGGTATCAGACCCTCCTCCAGAGCGTCACCGATTATGTGATTGCCATCAACAGGAATCATCAGATTATCATGTGCAACAATCTCTTCATGAATGAATTCGGAAACAATCAAAGGTGTTATTGTTACAGGGCATGGAAAGGCAGAGATGAAACGTGCCGCGACTGTCTTGTTGAAAAGGCCTTTGGAGACGGCCGGTCGCACGCAAGCGAGGAAACCGTTGTGAGGAAGGATGGTCAACGGGCTCAGATGCTCGTCAAGTCCACGCCGGTCCTGAATGAGAAGGGGAAGATCGCATATGTCCTGGTGACGGCGACGGATGTCACGCTCCGGCGGCGTATGCAGGAAGAATTGAGCAAGGTGTCCGGCAAACTGGAGGATATGATCGGCAAGCGACTGAGAAAACTGGAAGAATCAGAAGAAAAATATCGAACCATATTTGAGCGGTCATGGGATGCCATGATCCTGACAGACCACAAGGGCGACATTCTGGAGATCAACCCGGCAGGCCTCGAACTCCTGGGATACAGGGGCAAAGATGAGCTTTGTTCGGCAGGCTCGGCCATGGGTCTCTTTGAAAACAGAGATGATCTCTCCCGGTTTCAGAGGCAGCTTTTCAGCGACGGCTTTGTAACGGAATTTGAAACCCGAATTTCCGCTAAAAACGGGGGACCGTTTGACGCCGTCATCACCTCCAGCGTGGTCCTCGACATTATCGGTCAGATTACCGGATACGTGATGTTAGTCCGGGACGTCACGATCAAAAAGAGCGCGCAGCAGGAGATCGAAAACAGGAATTTCCGTCTTGCCGTCTTGAATGCCATTTCAATGACGGTGAACAGCAGCCTGGATTTGGACAACGTCCTGAACAGGACCATTGACAAGATGGTTGAGATCCTCGGGACGGACTGTGTCCGCATCTACCTTCTGGATGATAATCGGGAGATTCTCAACCTGGCGGCTCACCAGGGGTTCTCTCCCAACTTTATCAACAAGAGCTTCATGCGGTCGCGGCGGGTAGGAGATGGTCTGCTGGGAAAAACCGTGCTCACGCGGGAAACGAGGATCGTGGATAATTGTCTCCGGGCGGATGAGCCGTATGTGGACGCTATTGTGGAAGAAGGGGTCCAGTCTACGGTCTATGTTCCCCTTCTACTAAAAGGAGAAGCTGTGGGGGTGATGTGTACGTGCAGCCATGAGCCGTTCACATTTTCAGAAGATTATGTGGATTTTCTCACAGCCATCGGCAACCAGATTGGCATGGCGCTACATAATGCCATGCTCTATGAGAGTGCCAACAGAACCTATCGGGAACTCAAGGATGTCCAGGAACAGGTCATTCGCTCGGAAAAGCTTGCATCATTGGGAAGATTGTCCGCCACAATTGCCCATGAGATCAACAATCCCATTGCCGCGGTGCTCACCTATGTCAAACTGATGATGAAGCTTGTGGACCGAGGCAGATTCTGTCAGGACAGGATCGAGGATATCTTACGATACCTCCAGACCATGTCATCGGAAATGACGCGATGCGGAGACATCGTCAAGAATCTCCTGGCCTTTTCCAGACAGACTCGAATCGAAATCAAGGTGCAGGATATAGAGCCGATCATTCGCAGGACCCTGGATCTGCTCTCTCACAACCTGACGCTCAAAGATATCCGGTTGATCGTAACCATACCGCCCGATTTGCCCCAGATCAGGTGTGACTTCAGACAGATTCAGCAGGCCCTTCTGAACCTCATCATCAACGCTTCAGAGGCCATGGATAACGGGGGCACCCTGACGATTTCAGCCGCTCCGGCAGAAAAGGACGGTTTTCTGGAAATCACTGTTTCCGATACAGGTGGCGGGATTTCCGACGAAGACCAGAAGAGCATCTTCGAGCCTTTTTTTACCACCAAGGAGGAGGGGAAGGGGGTTGGTTTAGGGCTGTCCGTGGTCTACGGGATTATCTCCAACCACAATGGTTCCATAGAGGTGGAAAGCGAAGTCGGCAAGGGAAGCACCTTCAGAGTCCTGCTTCCTGTCTGCTGAGGTGGGCCTCTTCAACGGAGTTGTACGGATGGAGTCCTGAGTGGGGACATGCCAGTCACACAGGGCCAGAGATCCAACGATCCTCAGTGATATTCCCATCCCCAGCAGGACAGCACAACAACAGACAACGGCAGTCTCCCAACCCCTGGGCTGGATGTGGGGTCGCCGGAAGCCCGGTGCGGGATTGCAATGGAGGAACAGATTATGCCCAAAATGCCCCGTATTCTCGTTGTTGACGATGAACAGCCGATGCGGGAAAGCCTCAATGACTGGCTGAAAGAGGATGGATACAGGGTCGGCCTGGCCGCCAGCGGACAGGAAGCCGTCGATATGGCCCGGAAAGAGCCGTGGGAAGTGATCTTGCTCGACCTGAAGATGCCCGGCATGGACGGGCTCAAGACCCTCAAAAAACTGAAGGAGGTAAGACCCGATGCCGAGGTCCTCATGATGACCGCCTACGCGACCGTGGAAACGGCTGTCCAGGCCATGAAACAAGGGGCCTTTGATTATCTGGTGAAGCCTTTTGATCCTGACGAGGTGGAGGTCCAGATCAAGAAGATCATCACCCACAAGGAGTTGGTCCTGGAGAACATCCTGCTCCGCAGGAGGTTGGAAGAAACCTATCAGTTTGATGAAATCATCGGGAAAAGCGATGCCATGCAGGAGGTTTTTGAGCTGATTTCCCGGGTTGCGCCAACGGATTCAACCGTGTTGATTACCGGGGAGAGCGGCACGGGTAAGGAATTGATCGCCAGGGCAATACACGGGAACAGCAGCCGTTGTTTTATGCCGTTCATCGCCGTGAGCTGCGGCGCACTCCCGGACTCCCTGCTGGAAAGCGAGCTGTTCGGTTATGAAAAAGGGGCGTTCACCGGGGCTGAACACACGAAAAAGGGCCGTTTTGAGATGGCCCACAGGGGGACCCTTTTTCTGGATGAGATCGGTGATGTGAGCCTCAAGACCCAGGTGGATCTCCTGAGGGTGCTGCAGCAAAAGGAGGTGCAACGTCTGGGCAGTGAGAAGGTGATGGAGGTGGATGTCCGCATTATTGCAGCCACAAACCGTGACCTGGCCAAGGCCATTCAGGAAAAGCGGTTTCGGGAGGACCTCTATTACCGTCTCAATGTCATCCATATCGAGGTCCCTCCTTTGAGAGAACGGAAGGACGATATCCCCCTTCTTGCGGATGAATTCGTTCGGAAATACTGTCTGGAGATGAACCGGGAGGAGGTAAAGGTGGGGCCTTCCGCCATGAAGCAGTTGATGGCATATGACTGGCCCGGAAATGTGAGGGAACTGGAAAATATCATTGAACGGGCACTGGTGATCGGCCGGGGCAACGAGATATCGGCGGACGATCTCCCGTTTTCACGGAAGGAGACGGGGCCCGAGACATTCCCCAAGTCCTTAAAGATGATGGAGAAAGTGCATATCGAGAGGGTCCTTGAGGCGGCCGGATGGAATATTAGCCGGGCGGCCCGCGATCTGGATATTGATCGGCAGACCCTTTACAACAAGCTCGAAAAATATGACATCAGAAGAGGGGATGAATAACGGGTCTTGGCGAAAGGTGTCATCATCTGCCCGATCGGTCCTGTGGATGAGGGCATGCTTGACCGTATCGCAAGGCATATTGAGATGCGGTGCAGCGTTGCGTGCAGGGTCAGCGCGAAAACCGACATACCCGAATATGCCTATGATGAACGGAGATGCCAGTACAATTCAACAACGATCTTGAAACATCTCATCGGATGTTGCCCCGACGACGTCTTGGGCTACCTGGGAGTGACCCATGTGGACCTGTTTGTTCCAATCCTTAAATACGTTTTTGGCCTGGCAGAGATGGAAGGGCGATGCGCTGTTATTTCCATGTGCCGGCTGCGGCCGGAGTTCTATGACCGGTCCCCGGACCTGAATCTGTTGGAGGAACGGGTGAAAAAGACGGCCTTGCACGAACTGGGGCACCTCCTCGGTTTGACCCACTGCAAGAACCGCCGCTGCGTCATGTATTCCTCGGTGAGGATCGAAGATACCGATATCAAGCGCGCGGATTTCTGCCCGACCTGTTCGGAGTTGTTCACCTGGCGTGTTGATACATGCGTCACCGTTCACGGGTTCAAAGGTTCAGAGGTTCAAGGTTGAATTTATACCCGCGGATGCCACGTTGGTGCGCATTACGTGCAATGAGAACCGCCGAGCAGACCATTCGACTCCCGAAAGCCGGTTGCCCATTTCAAGCCATTAACCACGGACAGCATATCTTGCAAGGTCTTCGGGCCTTCCATTCTGTTCTTGTAACCAACCCTGAATCCCGCTGCAGCAAGAAACCCAGAACCTGTGAACCCTTATATACATGCCTTTCCCCCCGCCGCCTGTAACTGTCAAATTGCTCGGCAGTATGTCTATTTATTCGGCATTGATCTAAGATGATAAATAAATCAGCAGGTTATTTCCAGTATGGATTTTTTGATACAGGGTGTTTGCCGAGAATATCGACATCCTGAAGATTCTCGGCAAAAAGGACATCCTCTTTGAAGGTTGTATTTTTATATTCAAAATCAAATGGTTATATCAATTATCGGGAAAGAGGAGATCTGTTGGCACAACCATTGCTACTTCCCTCCATGACATGACACCATGACCACATTTGGATAAAGATGGATTTTCAATTTAAGGAGGGAGAAATGGAAGCAAAGGCAAAAAAGGAATCCATGAAGATCGTGCCGCCGGGGAAGAAGAAATGTATATGGATGGAGGCAGGGGTGGTTTCATACAAGCTCTGTGACAACAATTATGACTGTCCCACCTGTGTCTACGACCAGGGGATGCAGCTCAAGGTGGCGCGGCAGAAAGAGGCTGCACAGTTATCCAGCATCCATACGTCTCCTGATACGTTCACCCATACGTGGGTGGAGAGCATGATGGAAATGCCTGCTTCCCGGCGCAAGTGCCGTTACATGATTACCGGCGAGATCGACCGGAAGATATGCCCCAATGCGTATGAGTGCGGCAATTGTTCATTTGACCAGATGATGCAGGAACGGCTACAGGCAGAGCCCCTCCCTGTGGAGTCCCGGAGCGACGCAGCCGGGTTTGATTTGGCAGAAGGCGTTTACTACCATGAGGGGCACACCTGGGCCAGACCGGAATATGGCGGGCGTGTCAGGGTCGGGCTGGATGATTTTGCCCAGAAACTCATGGGAAGGCTCAGCAAAATTGAAATCCCAGGCGTGGGACATGAAGTGACGCAGGGCGAGGTTGGTTTTCAAGTCAGATGCAACAACGAGACAGCCCAGGTCCTTTCTCCCGTGGACGGTATCGTATCCCATGTAAATCACCGGCTCCTGGATCACCCGGAACTCATCAACGCGTCTCCTTATGAAGAGGCATGGGTCTTCATCGTTGAGCCCACGAAGCTCCGCAAAAATCTGAAGGGGCTTTATTACGGGGAAGAAGCGCGCCAGTTTCTCCACGAGGAAACGGATAAGCTTTTCGCCATGGCCAATGAGGATCTGAGAATGGTCGCGGACGGCGGCGAGTCGGTGACCGACATCCTTTCCGAGTTGAAGGCAGAGGCCCGGGCAAAATTCCTAAAGGCCTTTCTGAAGACCTAATCCGAGGCTTTTAGGGGTTTCTCCATCCTTCTCCGTGACGCTGGCAAAGGCTTGCCCAGCAGGGGACTGCGCAAGCCTTTGCCTTCACGACCGATGGGAATGCATGACGAAGGGTGGCCGGCCATACCCAACAGGGCTTACCCGTTCATCCGAATGGTTTTTTCTCCAAAGAGACTGAATCGAAGCCAATCGAATGCAAAGCGCATCAAGGTCACATCATCCCTTCCCAGTTCCTCTTTCAGGCCTGAATCGATCTGGAAGCGATCGAAGAATCCGCTGTTAAATAGGAAGTCTCTGAACCTGTCCAGGTTATAAGAGGCCATGAAAAACATCTGATGCTTCTTTTCGATGTGGGCCGTGGGGCCAAGGCTGCGGGCCGATGTGACGATTCCACGCCATGGATCATTCATGGCCGCATATTTTTTCACCCCCTCGTGATCCAGCCATTCCTCCAGGGTCCAGGCCTTCTTTTCCCTGAACCCCAGGCAGTGGGATTCGGCCACCATGAAAAATTTCTCTTGGGCCTCACGGGCGCCATCAGCCATGGCCGAGGCCCTCCCGATTGGATACAGTCGACAGGCCTCCGGTCGGTCTTCATAGATGGTACAGCCCTCGCTGGACACAAATGGACAGGCACCTTTAGTCTCCCTATTCATTTTTAGTTGGACCATGGGAAAACGATGGTGAGGGTCGATGACGGTCTCTGTATGCTCCGTTAGGAATTGATCGGATGAAAGTCCAAGTCGTCTTTTCATGCGAAGGATGTCGTAGGGCGCGAGGATGAGTCGGAGTCGGGCGCAGCACTGGGTAAAACAGGGGATTTCCCTGTGGCAGGCAAAATGGAAGCGGTTGTCCATGAGGGGTCTGAATGCAGCCTCTTCACGGGGGCTATCCATTGGAAGCATCCTCTTTGGGTATAGCGCTCTCCCTGACGCGCAGGGTTTTTTGCCCAAAAAGGCCAAACTTCACCCAGTCAAAAGAAAATTTAAGAAGTTCCACGTCACTACGCTTGAGCTTTTCGATGGTGAGGTCATCCATTTCAAACCGGCTCATAAAGGAACTCTCAAAGACAAATTTTCTGAATGTATTCAGATTGTATAATGCCATGAAGGTCATTTGAAAAATCTTGGGGTTATCGATGTCCAGTTCCTGTGCCTGCAAGGGGGCCGTGATCTCTGAGAAAAGGTGGTTCATTTCGTCATACATGGGAACCCCTTGCTCCACCAGCCAGTTTGAAATCCTGTGAGTTTTCTTTTCATTGAGCCCTTTGCACCGGGAGGCATCGGTGATCAGGCTAAAGGTGCCGTCATCGTTCATATCCAGGGGGTACATTCGGCACGGCCACGGCCTGTCGGCATATACGGCACACCCCTTTCCGCTAACAAATGGACATCGTTTGTCATTTTCGTTCATCCTAAGAACGACCATTGGGATCAGGTGTTTCTCCTTGGGGATGATCACAGTATACCTATCGAGGAACTGGTCGGAGGGAGTATCGAGTGCGTTCTTAAGCCTCAGGACATCATAGGGGGTCAGCACGATCGTGACATCCTGACAGCATTCGGTAAAGCAGGGCACATGAGGGCCGCAATCGAACTGAAAGACATGTTCTGCATCCATTCTTGTCCGCTCGTCATGGGGTTTAATAGGCTTTGATTTCTTCATTCGGGGCATTTCCTTTCAAATATCGACGAATCGTCGACAGGCCGAATTCGTCATATGTGGGTGATTCGCTGTATATCGGCGTCCATTTGTGCATGGCGCAAGGTAAGCGCTCATGAGGTCTGATTTCAGGCGCCTGAATCTCCAAACCCATATGAAACGGACGGGCCAGATATCCGTCTGAGTTTACTCGGCAGATTGAAATTGCTTGACACATGCTGCCGGGTTGTCTTTTATAGTGCGGTGATCTATATCAACAACAAAAGGACCGGGTCAATCAAATTGTGTATGAGGAGGATATTTCGAGCATGATAGAGAGGACATTATCGATTGTTAAACCGGATGGGGTTTCAAGGGGTCTGACGGGGACTGTTATCGGTCGTTTGGAAGGGGAAGGTTTAAAGATCTTGGCCATGAAGATGATCAGAATGACCAAGGCACAGGCAAAGGGATTCTATAAGGTTCACGAGGGGAAACCGTTTTTTGAAAGTGTGACCGATTTTATGTCTTCGGGGCCATGTGTTGTCATGATATTGGAGGGGGAAGAGGGGATCAGGAGATATCGGAACCTCATGGGTGCAACCTATTACAAGGAGGCGGAAGCCGGTACCATCCGCAGGGATTTCGCAACGGACATCGAAAAAAATGTGGTACACGGCTCTGATTCAGTGGAAACGGCTGGATATGAAATCAACTACTTTTTCAATGCGTTGGAGGTAGCTGGCGGATAGGAAAGATTACCCGTCCCCGGAGGCCGGTCCGGCGTAATTATCCAGGGACGGGTAAGGGTAAGATGGAGACATGACCCACCGTCGGCAATTGATGCGTCGGGCATCTATCAGGGCCTGAAACGCCAACAGTCGGGAGTAACTCACCCAAATTAAACTTGATTCAAGAGATTTAAAATCTTTGGGAAACCGCTCAGATGAGGTCTTCTCTTACCCCGGTCTTATTGATCCTTGTTTTCGCTCTCTTTCTTTTCTTCCTTCAGTTGTCTAATCTCATCTTTGAGAGTTTCAACTTCGCTCTTGAGGGAGGTCGCGCTGTCGTCAAAGGTGTCCGGGGTGTTTCGTTTGTCTTTGAGTTCCTCGAAGCCTAAATAAACGGCCAAGGCACCTCCCAGGATCAACATGGCCGGAACGCCTGCCGCCAGGGCCTTGAAAAAGTACACATGATAATAAATGATCCCAATGATTCCCAATATAAGAGCTACCAGTCCTCCACCTAATGCTGCCATTCGTCATACCTCCTTTGTCTGTTTGATTTTTGATTATTCAAATTATTTTAATTAAGTATATCCGATAGATATAAACTTCGTGCCGCAATGCTAAGGGTCACGTTAGCATAAAGAAAAGGGCTTTTCAAGAATTTATTGCTTTTGATTGTAAAAAAATAGATGTTGACACAGTCTGCGCGACCCTTATTTTTCATCGACCCGGCACGCCGGCCCATAGGGTTGTTCGGATGATCTCGGGTAGCCCACTCGCGTTGACCCAACCCGGATAAGCCAGGAAATCGCCCTTAGAAATCCTTGAACCTGAAAATACCAAAGTTCCCCGGGGTATATTCGCACAGCGATTTTTTTGTTGGGGCAGAAATTTGGTCTATATCTGAGTAATTAGACGGAATGCTAAGCTTACACGAGAAAATCAGGCATTTTTTGCCTTTGAATGCCATTCTCAATCTATTATTGGCATTGAAATATGGGACGCAAAAAAATATATTGACTATTTGTGCATCGACAGGTATGTTGCCAGCGTAGCTCAGATGGCAGAGCAACTGATTTGTAATCAGTGGGTCGGGGGTTCGATTCCCTTCGCTGGCTCCAAGGTGCGATCAACCAAGACCTCAAACTGGAGAGGTTCCCGAGTGGCCAAAGGGAGCAGACTGTAAATCTGCCGGCTCAGCCTTCGGAGGTTCGAATCCTCCCCTCTCCACCAGCCTCCAGCTTCAGACAAATAGAGAATAGTATTTGCCCGCTGAATGGCGGTGGAATGACAAAGCAAATATCATACCCTGCGCTGGACATCTTGATGGGATTGATATGATTTTGGGCGCAGATTTTTTGGATTATGCGGAAGGGCGGTTTGCTCAGCGATTCCAAAGCGGAGGAGTATTGGTGCTTCAAAGGCGGGAATAGCTCAGTTGGCTAGAGCGTCAGCCTTCCAAGCTGAGGGTCGCGGGTTCGAATCCCGTTTCCCGCTCCAAATTTTAGGATTAGGCGCAGATGCACCGCCATTGCCGTTAAGGGCGTTGCTTCGTCAAAGGGGAAGGGCGTTGCCCGGCAAATGCGGGCGGAGCGAATGTTTTATGTTTATACTTTTTGGGTGATGCGCGATGTGTGGCATGCCCACGTAGCTCAGTAGGTAGAGCACATCCTTGGTAAGGATGAGGTCACCGGTTCGATCCCGGTCGTGGGCTCCACCCAAAATATGGCCAGGAGACAACGGTTAGGCGGTGTGTATGTGGGGGGCAGGTGGTGAAGGTATTGGGGTGAGCGTATCGGTTGGTATCTGCTGATTGAAGGTAGGAGGGCGAGAGATGGCGAAGAAGAAATTTGAGAGGACGAAGCCGCATTTGAATGTGGGTACGATAGGGCATATTG
>JAUPKI010000194.1 GCA_030837545.1 Thermodesulfobacteriota bacterium
ATGTCTGGTCGGCCGCTTCTTTTATGGTGACCTCCCGGAGGAGCTTAAACATCTTGAATTCCTGGGACTCATCCCTGTAAAAAGCATCCCAGCCATAATAGAACAGCTCCTGCAACTTCTCGGGGGTCATGTGCTTGGGCTGAAATACGACCCGGTCCGCGGTGTACCCATCCCAGTCGGTGGATAAAATCCGGTTCTGGCGGCTGAGGTCCTCAAAGACCCGCGTATGGGGAAAGGGTGTCAGCACGGTAAATTCCGCCATATCCAGGTCGATTTCCAGGAGAAAATCGATAAGCCCCTTAATAGAATCCTCCGTGTGGTTGTCTAACCCGAAAAGGATGCTTCCTTCCACAGCAATCCCATGATCTTTGTACCGTCTGATTCGATCCCTTATGTAGTCAGACGTATCAAAAATGGTCTGGTACACGTACCAGGCGCCTGCCTGGGCTGCCAGGTCCAGGACCTTCGGATCATCCTCTATGGGATGGCTGCACCACTTCTTCTTGAGGGGTATCATTTCCCGAAACAGGTCCATTTCCCACTGTTTGTTCTGGGCCAGGGAATTGTCCACGATGAACAATCGATTGTTGTCGATGGAGGCCATTTCTTCGATGGCCTTGTCTATGGGCCGTGGCCTGAACTCTCTTCCGCCGAGATACCTTACCGCGCAGGGATAACAATTGAAACGACAGCCCCTCGATGCGTGCACCAGATCCACCATCTGTACGCCCCGATAATTGTAGAGATCTCTATTCAGGATATCCCGCCGGGCCGTACCAATCATCTCCGTAGGCGGTCTGTCAGCCATGTAATCATACACCTTCTCCAATCTGCTGTTCGAAAAATCTGAAAGCACCCTCTCCATTTTACCTTCCGCTTCGCCTAAGAAAACGGCATCGGCATGATTCAGGGTCTCCTCAGCATGGAGCATGGTGGAAATGCCGCCGAAAATAACCTTCGTGCCCCTCTTCCTGTATATGTCTGCGATTTCCCATCCCCGCTTGACCTGGGCGGTCAGCATCATGGAAATCCCCACGAGATCGACCGGGTCGTCGAAATCAACGGTTTCGAGGTTTTCGTCGACAAAGTCCACTTCCACAGGGTCGGGCAGAGAGGCCGCAAACACAACCGGACCATGGGGAGGCAGGTGAAACTCTGTCTGCCGGTTTAGTTTCGGCCACTTTGGATAGATCAATTTGAACTTCATATGGTCCTGCCCCTTTCCATCATACCAGTCACTTATTTAATTCCCTCGCCTCAATGAGATCCAAGGTCAAGGCATATTCAGAGGACCCAAAGGCAGTAAGTTCCAGTCTGACCGGTATGGGGTTTTGACTTCCGGCAGTTCCCCGGCGGTCGAGACCTGTTTTTAGAGAACGGACCAGCCTGGAATCCTGATCGTACTGGCGGATCTCCCGAAGATGACCTTCATGGGTGACGATATCGACCATCATGCCCCTGTCTGTTCGGTATCGGCAGATCGATGCCCCATCCTCAGATATCCCGGACGCGATGAGCGGCCCACCCGGCGGGAAAAACATCAGACGGACATCGTCTATGAGGCCCCTGGCAAAGTCCATTGAATCAAATGGGGGGAGCGCTCGATGGATGACCATCTGTCCGTCATATCGGGCGTCAAAAAGGACAATCCCTTCAACGGTCATCATCACACACTCTATCATGCCGGTTTTGGGGGAGAGGACCGTTATACCGATGATAACCGCCTTTTGTCCTCCCGGCATCGCAGCCTGAATCGAATGAACAAACTGCCACTCCCTTTCAGGGAAGGGAGTCGTGCAGCCTCTGTCGGCATCAAGGCCCAGCGGGCGTTGAATAGGGACAAGTTCAGGAGATCCGGCGCAAGAAATCATCTGAGACAGGATAACCAGCAGTAGGTAGAATTTTCTCATGAAACTTCCCGGAAAAGGGCCTCTTCCAACTCTTTGTTTATTTTGGCGTTCAGGAATTCAAGCCTGGTATAAGAGTCAGGGCCCTCGTAGATTTCGACCGATTTGATGATTCCAGGCGTATCGGAAAGCATCAGATCGATATGTTCGATCATCTTGGAGAGGCCCTTCTCCTTGGGAGTCAACACAATCCTGCGTCCGTCCTTCAGGGCGGCGTCAAAGGCCGGGTCATCGGAAAAACGGCCCCCAAGCCACAGCGCGATCTCCTGCAGTATGATCTGCATCCCTTTATGATCCATTCGCGACGCTTCGACAAGGCCCTTGGTGGTCTCCGTGTAACGCCTTATTCCACCTTTGTGCATCAGGAGGATGCTCCTGACGGGAGATGTGTATTCCCACCTGAGGGAATCCGGCGCCTGGTAGTAAAAGACCCCCTTGGAGATAAATGGTCTGGAGAGAATACTCAGGTGTTTCTCCTGCACAAAATCAGCCTTGATCGTCCGAATCGTTCCGGTCGCCCCCCGGATCTCCTCCCAGGTGTCCGCCCATCCAATACATATGGCACCTGAAATAAACAACAGGATGACTAAAGCCATCCTCCGCGTCCTGTTCACAGTGATTCCGTCCTCTCTCACTTAAACCATCCCTCCGTTTACGGAAATGACCTGACCGGTGATATACGAGGCGTCTTCCGAGCAGAGGAACCGCACCACCTTGGCCACTTCCTCGGGCCGGCCCACACGCGCCATCGGAATCATATCTTTGATGATATTTCTGGGCACATCCTGTATCATATCTGTCTGGATCAATCCCGGTGCAACGACATTGACGCGAACCCCCAGCCGAGCGACCTCCGATGCAACGCTCCGGCTGGCCCCAATAAGCCCCGCCTTGGCAGCAGAATAGTTGGCCTGGCCCCGGTGACCGATCAAGGCAGAGACAGATGCGATCGAGACGATACAGCCCCGCTTATTGGCGATCATTTTCTCGATGATCGGCCGGGTCATATTGTAAAACCCCTTAAGGCTGGTATCGATGACTGAGTCCCACTCGCCTTCGGACATGAAGACAAACAATCCGTCGGACGTGATGCCCGCGTTATTCACCAGGACCTCGATCCTGTCAAATCTGGAAATCACCTCATCCAGCGCCCTTTTAGTCTCCACAGGATCGGAGACGTCAAATTTTATAATCTCCCCATCTGAGCCCGCATCTTGCATCATTCCAAGGGTCTCGACCGCTCCCTTTTCATCTGACCGGTAGTTTATCAGGACGAAATACCCGTCATTGGCCAGTTCAAGACATATTGCCCGCCCGATACCCCTGCTCCCCCCGGTAACGATCGCCACTCTTTCGTCGGATTTCCTACCCATGTCCATCTATCCCCTACGCACCTCTTTTGAGTCCTGGTATTCCCCCCTATGACGGCACTTCATCTGAATCGGGATGGACAATCTGCAGTCTGACCTCTGCGACAATCTTTGGGCCTATCTCTGCTATCCCAACAACTTCATAGTAGTTTTCAAAACAGAAATCCTTTCTGGCGCTGACCCGTATTCGGGTGGTGATGGGGATTCTGTCCAGATAAAAGCGGGCCTCTTTGACGCCGACCAGCCACCCCAACCGGCCCTCGATATCTTTCCCCTTTAGGATCGATTCTTCCCAACCCATGGATACCCCGGCAGTTTGGGCGGCGAGTTCAATCAGGACAAGGGGACTGACGGAATCACCTTCAAAGAGAGGCCAGTCCCGTTTCACGATGGATTCGGTGACGGCGGTTTCTTTATCCACCCGGACGATGTCATCGATGAGTTTCATTCGGCCCCGATGGGGTATAAGCTCCTCAATGTTGACGTCCGTCGTTGTCCTTTCATTCCGCATCATATCCGCTCCCGCCCCATTTCAGGGCAACGTGATTCATCGTTACAAGTTAATCCCATCCCATACGAACGTCGCATCTAACTGGCGACCAGTCAGGTCGAGGCAGAAAGGGCGGGAGCCTGAATCAGATTGTTGTGGGAGCGGCTTTTAGTCGCGATATCCCCATGCGTCGCGGCTTGGAAGCCGCTCTCACAGGTGTCGCACCGGCGACTCAACGCGTTTACATAATGCGCCCCAGTTCCATACCAGGCGGCCTGCTGATGTCAAGCAACACCTTTAACTTTTAGGCGCTTTAGGCATTTTAGCTCACTTTAGGCATTTTTCGTTAAAAAATTGGATTGACCTTAAACTGAAAAAAGTGATAGTTTCTTGTCTCTTTTACGTCACATCAGCCGAACTGTAAAGAGACAATATGTGGAGGCGTTAACATAAGGTCACAGGAAGATTCAAAAATGGA
>JAUPKI010000195.1 GCA_030837545.1 Thermodesulfobacteriota bacterium
AAGCTGTGCCCACAACCCGGAGAACATAAGAAGGTAAGAGGGTTAGCCCCCAACCCAACAAACCCAACAAACCCAACGAACTCGATGAACCGCCACATCATCCATTTGCACATACCGGCCCTCCCCATTGCCGTGGCACGGATCTCCCGGCCGGACCTGAGGGATCGGCCTGTGGCCGTTGCCGCGGCCCGGTCGGAGCGCTCCCTGGTCCTCTCTGTCTCCCGGGAGGCCCGCAGCGAGGGGGTGTTCAAGGGGATGCCCCTTCAAAAGGCCAGGACACGCTGTCCGGGTCTGACGGTTCTCCCCCCGGACTCGAAGGCCGCGGAAAAGGCCTGCCGGGGGCTTGCCCGGGTCGCGGCGTGGTATACGCCTTGCTACGAGCCTGCCCGGCCGGGACACCTCTATCTGGATCTCACCGGTACGCAGCGGGTCTGGGGAGAGGCCAGGGACGCGGCCTGTCGTTTCAGGAACGAGATCCGGGAGCGACTGGGTCTCGTGGGGACTGCCGGGGTTGCCGGCAATAAGATGGTTTCCAGCATCGCCTCCCGGGCCGTTCCCTCCGAGGGGGTGCTGAATGTGGACCATGGCCGGGAGGCCGGCTTCATGGCCCCCCTGAAGGTCGGGCTGATGCCCGGCATCGGTCCCGTACGCCGGAAGCTCCTCACGGAAGATCTGAACATCGTCCGCATCCGGCAGTTGGCGGCCCTGGACATGGACCGTCTGACCCTCATCTTCGGCCGGCAGGCCCAGGTGATCCATGAGAGGGCGCTGGGAATCGATCCCACGCCGGTGTATCCTTTATCCAGTGCCCCCGTGATCGCCGAAGAAATCACCCTTCCCCAGGAAGAGACGGATGACTCAAGACTTGTGGGATGCCTTTACCGGCTGGTGGCGACGTGCGGTTTTCGAATGCGGAAACAGGGGCTGACCCCTCGGCAGGCCGGATTGCTGATCCGGTACGCCGACCATGTAGAGACCGGGGGCCGGTTGCAACTGCCCCGCCCCGGGTGCCAGGATGATGACCTCTACAGTCCCCTGGAACATCTA
The DNA here is from genome assembly GCA_030837545.1 of Thermodesulfobacteriota bacterium. Taxonomy (GTDB): domain Bacteria; phylum Desulfobacterota; class DSM-4660; order Desulfatiglandales; family Desulfatiglandaceae; genus AUK324. Next base: position 1,048 of record JAUPKI010000195.1, read on the forward strand.
TTTTTCAAACGATGCACCCGGCGGGTCCGGGTGGGGTTCATCCGGGCATGGTTCTGGGAATTTTCCCGGCCCGACCCGCAACTGACCCTCTTTGATGCCCCGTCCCCGGATGAAGAGAAGAAACGGATGCTCACCCGCGCCCTGGATCGCATCCGAGAACGATACGGTGAAGATGGCATCATGTATGGGATCACCGTCTCAACCCCGTATGAAAATTGAGAATTGCATACTCAACCCTGAACCTCTGAACCCCTGAACCTCGGAACCTGCCAGCCATGTCTTTCATCCATCTAAATGTCCATTCCGATTATTCCAGGGGCTGGGGGCTCGCGACCACCGAGGAACTCTGCCGGGCCGCCAGGGACCTGGGCATGAAGCGGCTTGCCCTGACCGACACCAACGGGCTCTACGGGATGGTCTTTTTTGTCCAAATGGCCAAAGAGGCGGGGATCGAGCCGATCGTGGGGAGCGAACTGGTTCACGACGGACGCCGGGCCGTCGCGATCGTCAAAGACCGGGAGGGATACGCCAATCTGTGCCACATCCTATCGGCCCTTCATTGCCACGACGGTTTTGATCTGGTAAAGGCCCTCAGGGAACGACGTCAGGGACTCATCATCTTTTCTGATGATGTCACCCTCCTCAAGGCCCTCAAGCGGGATGGGGTTCAAGACCTCTTTGTGGAGATGTCGCCCGGCTGGCAGATGGCCCGGAGTCACGCCTTTTCCCGTCAGACCGGCATCCCCCCCCTGGCCACCAACCGGGTCTATATGGTCCGGAAGGACCAGTTTCGGCTCCATCGGATCCTGAGGGCCGTCTCCCTGAACCGTAAGCTCTCCAGGCTTGGGCCTGAAGACGCCTGCCGGGAATGCAGTTTTTTAAACGCCCCTCAGGACATGATCGACCAGTATCCCCACGCCCCTACGGCCATTGCCAACACCGTGAAGGTCGCGGAATCGGCCCTCGTCGACTGGGATATGGACCGGATCATCTTCCCTTCCTTTGAAAACCTCAGCCCGGACGAGGCCTACCATCGCCTCTACCAGGCCGCGAAGGACGGGTGCCGGCGGCGATACGGAGAAATGACCCGTGAGGTGACGGCGCGGCTGGACCATGAGATGCGAATCATTCGGGAAAAGGGATTTGCCCCCTATTTTTTGGTGGTTGCGGACATCACGAAGCAGGCCGGCCGGTCCTGCGGCCGGGGGAGCGCCGCGGCCTCCATTGTCGCCTACGCACTGGGGATTACCCATGTGGACCCGATCCAGCACCATCTTTTTTTCGAGCGGTTCCTGAACCCCGGCCGGATGGACCCCCCGGACATCGACGTGGATGTGCCATGGGATGAGCGGGACCGGGTGATCGACACGGTCTTCGCCAGATATGGCAACCGCCGTACGGCCATGGTGGCGAATCACAATACCCTCGGCCCCCGATCGGCTATTCGGGAGGTGGCCAAGGTCTTCGGTTTGACCGACACGGAGATCGGCCAGGTGACCCGTCAGATCGGATTCGGATGGCGCCTGAGCGGGGCATGGGAGGATCTGGCCCGGCATCCCAAGATGAGGGGGGTGGCCTTCGGCAAACCGTGGGACGAGATCCTGACTGCGGCGTTTCAGTTGCAGGGGCATTTCAACCATCTTTCCATGCACTGCGGCGGGGTGGTGATCGTCCCGGACGAGATTCGGCGTCACTGCCCGGTGGAGATCAGCCCGAACGGCCGGCAGGTCCTTCAGTGGGAAAAGGACTCGGTCGAGGAGTCAGGTCTCGTCAAGATCGACATCTTAGGCAACCGGAGCCTGGCGGTCATTCGGGACGCCCTCGATTCAGTGGAACAAAATTGCGGCCGGCGTATCGACTATGCCCGTCTGAATCCCCTCAACGACCCCAAAACCATACGGATCTTTTATGATGGGGATACGTTCGGGGTCTTTTATTTTGAAAGCCCTGCCACGCGGCAGGTCCTGACCAAGGTCAGATCCGGTTTTACCTTTGATCAGTATAGGGCCCTCGACCACTTTCTGCTCAATGTGATCGTCACCTCCATTATCCGGCCCGGCGCCAATCAGAGCATCCACACCTGGATATCCAGACTTCACGGCGAACCCTGGTCCCCGCCTCATCCCCTGTTAGGGCCGGTCCTGAAGGAGACCCTGGGCGTGATGGTCTTTCAGGAGCAGTTGAGCCAGGCCGCGGTTCACCTGGCCGGATTCGACCCGGGCGAGGCCGATACCCTTAGAAAGACGGTCAGCAAAAAGCATAAGGAAAAGCGACTGAGGGATTTTCATGACCGGTTTGTCCGAGGGGCCTCGGACCGGGGGGTGGAGCGGGGGATCATCGAGGCGGTCTGGCAGATGATGACCGGCTTTGACGGGTACAGTTTCTGCAAGCCCCATTCTGCCAGCTACACCCTGGTGGCCTACAAGTCGGCCTGGCTCAGGGCCCATTACCCGGCCGAGTTCATGGCCGCGGTGATCTCCAACCAGGGAGGCTACTACACCACCTTTGGCTATATTTCAGAGGCGAGGCGCATGGGGATACAGGTCCTCCCCCCGGATATCAACCGAAGCGAGATCCCTTATACCGCCAGAGATCGGCAGATCCGGGTCGGCCTGATGCAGTTGAAGGGCCTTTCCCAGGAGGTCAGGGAGGCGATTGTCCATGAGCGGATGAAGAGGGGACACTTTCGCTCTCTTGAGGAGTTTCTCTGTCGCACCGCACCCCATCTCCATCTCCAGGATGTCAAGGTCCTGATCAAGGGGGGCTGTTTTGACGCTATCGCCCGGGGCGTCGCCAGACCTGGTCTCCTGTGGGAGACGCTCCGGTTTTTTGCCCGGGAAACGGAAAAGAGGTCGCCCGGTCTGTTCACCTCTATTCAGGCGCCCACCCCGGCGCTTCCCGCTAAGCAGGATCGCCGGGATCAGTATCCCAGGCATCTGATGCTGCAGCACGAATCCGAGGTCTTCGGCTTTATCCTGTCGGTCCACTCCCTCGACCTTTGCAGGGATATCTTGAATGGGCTTCCTTATGTCCGGGCCAAAGATCTTCATTCTCAGGTCGGCAGAGAGGTCACCGCCATCGGATGGCCTGTTGCCTCAAAGACGGTGCGCACGCAAAAGGGGGAACCGATGAAATTCATGACCTTTGAGGACCTTACTGCCCCTTATGAGGCGGTATTTTTCCCGAAGGTGTACCACAGATATTGCCATATGTTGAATGCAGCACGTCCCTATATCCTCAAAGGGAAGGTGGAAGAAACGTTCAAGGCGGTAACGGTAACGGTAAGCTGGATTGGGTTTTTGGACAGAGGCAGAACGTAATCGTTCACGGGTTCAAAGCCCGCCCTGGTGCGACTCGATGGAGAATTCCCGACATATGGTTCCGCAGGCTTAGCCTACACTTTTCGACCATAGTCCCCCTCATCGGTCTGGGCCAGGGGTTCAGAGGTTTAGGGTTACATTCTTGAGTCACGGATTTCACGTTGGGCGCGACGCGAATTGTCTTATGAAAAACCCGTATTCCCCGTTGCCGCTCGAAAACCAGAGGCTCGCTGGAACCTCTTTAGCGAAGACATCCTGCTTCGCTACATCTTCAGGTGGTAAATTCTGTCTTTGGCCCCAACTTTGAATCCCGCTGCAGCGGGAAACCCAGAACCTGTGAACCCTTACGGCGGAACAAAACCCGTCCGCCTTGCTAATTTTACTTGAATTTTTAAAAATATTCATATATATGGGCCGTAACATTATTATAAAAATGTACATCCCGCTCTATGTATGGCTCTATTGTGCGGGAGTTTTGATAAGTGCGCTTTTATGGGTCTCTATTAGGATGTTTATTATCTGACCGGGGTTCAGAACCTGGGCGCATATCCTGCTATGTTAGCTTTAGCGGGACGAACCTTTAGGAAGAGGTGCCGCATTTTGAGATCCAGATCCGAACGGAACGGAGAAATTGTCCGAAAGGGGCGTTTTCATAAGGTCTCGAGGGTTATCAGATGGTGACAGCGCTATTCCTTAATGAAATAGTTGAGGCAACTGATGAAACAGACTTTTCGCGCAGCGCTTAAGGTCTTTACAGGTCAAAAAAGAGAGTTACATCCCGGTCAGGAACCCGACCCTGCCCGAGAAATTGATGTCAAGGGGCCGGCGCCGGCAACCTCTCTGTTTTCAGTCAAACGGCTCGATGAGGTGATCGAGCGGGCCAGAGAGCGGTTTCTGGCCATCCAGAACGCCAAGGGATACTGGGTGTTCGATCTGGAGGCAGACACGACCATCCCGTCGGAATACATCCTGCTTCAGAGATTCCTGGGGCGTGAAACAGCCCCGGAACTCAGAGGAAAGATAGGCCGGTATCTGCGTCACAGACAGCTCGAAGACGGCGGCTGGCCACTGTATCACGGGGGCGCAGGCGATATCAGCGCCTCGGTCAAGACCTACTTTGGCCTCAAGCAGTTGGGGGACTCACCGGACGCGCCTCACATGATCAGGGCGCGGGAGTTCATCCTGGGCCTGGGGGGCGCAGCCAGGGTAAACGTCTTTACGCGCATCACCCTGGCCCTGTTTGGGCAGGTCCCCTGGGGAACGACCCCTGCCATGCCGATCGAGATCATGCTTCTGCCGAAGTGGTTCTTTTTTCATCTACAGAAGGTCTCCTATTGGTCCCGGACCGTGATCGTTCCCCTCCTGATCCTCAACGCCAGGAGGCCCGTCTGTCAATTGGGGCCGGAGGAAGGCGTTTCGGAGCTGTTTGTGGAACCGCCGCATGGGTTCCGTCATCTGGATCACCTGGTTCCCCGCAATCTGATCAAGAACCTGTTCATTTTTTTGGACCGCATCCTGAAAATGGCCGACCCCCTTTTCCCCCGGTCATCACGGAAGCGGGCCACCCGGCTTGCCGAACGCTGGACCGTCGAGCGGATGCAGGGCGAGGGGGGAATCGGCGCCATATTTCCGGCCATGGCCAATGCGGTGATGGCCCTCCACATCCTGGGGTATCCGGATGATCACCCCGATCTTGTCCGCGGAATCAAGGGCATCGATGATCTCCTGGTAGATCACGGAGCCGAGGCATTCTGCCAGCCATGCGTTTCCCCCATATGGGACACCTGTTTGAGCCTCTCGGCCGTGCTTGAAGCGGGCGTGGCCCCGGAAGACAAGGCGGTTCAAAAGGCCATCGACTGGCTTCTTGAGAACTTGATCCAGGTCCCCGGGGACTGGATGTGCCGGGCCCCTGCCCTGGAACCGGCAGGCTGGGCCTTTCAGTTCGAAAATGCCTTTTACCCGGATGTGGACGATACCCCGATGGTCATTATGGCGCTTCTCCGGGCAGGGGTCCTGAACCAGGAGGCGCATCGGGAAAAAATTTCAAAGGCGGTCAATTGGGTGATCGGTATGCAGAGTTCAGACGGGGGGTGGGGCGCCTTTGATATCGACAATAACTACCTCTACCTCAACAACATCCCCTTCGCGGATCATGGGGCGCTTCTGGATCCAAGCACGTCCGATATCACAGGACGCTGCATCGAGCTGTTGGCCATGCTCGGATATGGTCGCGATTTCCCTCCCATTGCCGGGGGGCTCGATTTCCTGCGCAGGGTACAGGAGGCGTGCGGGGCCTGGTTCGGCCGGTGGGGCGTCAACTATATCTACGGCACCTGGTCTGTCCTGAAAGGCCTCGGGCGTCTGGGTGAGGATGTGTCCCAGCCATACATTCAAAAGGCGGTTGACTGGTTGAAATCGTGCCAAAATCCGGACAATGGGTGGGGAGAGACCTGCTACAGCTATAAGGATCCCTCCCTTGCAGGCAAGGGGGAGAGCACCCCCTCCCAGACGGCGTGGGCCCTGTTGGGGCTTATGGCCGTGGGCGAGGTGCATAGCTCTGCGGTCCAGCGGGGGATCCATTATCTCATCACCCGTCAGGACAGCAATGGCCGATGGGATGAACAGATTTATACGGGGACCGGTTTTCCCAATGTCTTTTATCTGCGCTATCACGGCTACGGTCAGTTTTTCCCCCTCTGGGCCCTCAGCGAGTACCGAAGGCTCCGTTCAGGCAGGGCCACCCGGCAGGACGAGGTGAGCCTTGTATCACCTGCCGGTTTTTCCCTTCCCGCATCGAAAAAGAGACGATGAGTGGTGCTATCGGCCTCGTCGTGGCGCTGAATGCCGAGGCAAGGGCCCTGGTGGGACGGGGACCGTGGGAGCACGCCGATGGGGTTGTGTTCAGGCGCTCCCGTCTGACCGACAGTACGACGCTGATCGTTGTGCGTTCAGGTATGGGATCAGAAAATGCTGCGACGGCATCCCAGTGGCTGATTCAAGAAGGGGTGTCTGCATTGGGGGTCTCAGGGGTATCCGGCGGTCTGGCCCCTGAACTTTTGCCCGGAGACCTCGTCCTTCCCGAAGCAGTCATTCAAGAGCATGGCAGCCAGACGTGGGAAGTGAGTCCCGGCTTTGTCCACATGACCTCTGCAGCGCTCATGCACGAGGGCATTTCCGCATATCGCGGTCCCATCATTACTGTGTTAAGGCCGGTCCTCTCAGCCCGCGATAAACACACCCTCTTCGTAAAGAGCAAGGCTCTGGCCGTAGACATGGAGAGTGCAACGGTGGCCGCTGTTGCGAAGAGTGGAGGGATCCCCTTTTTTGCCCTTCGCGCCGTCTGTGATGCGGCGGGTCATTCAATTCCCGGCGATCTCCTTGACTGCGTCCATCAGCAGGGGCGTGTCCGCCTTTTCCAGCTTTTCCAAAGTCTTTTTGTGAAACCCGCCCTTGTCTCGGATCTCCTGCGAATGAAAAGGGATTTCGGCGCTGCTCTGGCCGGTATCGGACGGGGATGGCGCCTGGCGATCAGGGATATCTTGCCGTCTTTGCTTCCTCCAACCGGTACGCCCAGAATGTGAATGGGCATTGGATCAGCAACGAGAAATCGAACGTATTAACGCAATGGTAGCTTTCAAGAAAGTGTTTTTGGGCCCCGCGCATGCATCATCTTGTTGTCGAGCCGTTGTTCAATCAACAATCACAAATCGACAATCACAAATCCTGTAGGAGCGAATATGGATCTTGCGATCTTCGAGGACATGGAGGCCCCGAACCTCAGAAAGTACATTGAGTTTCTCCTGTGGCACTACCGGGTGATGGATGCCTTCTGGTTTATCTATGTTGCCGAACGCTTTGACCGGCCGACCGCTGAACGCCTCAATGAACAGGTCTGGGGCCGGGTGGCCGGCATGGCCGCAAAGGACCTCGTACCCAGATTTGACATCCAGGAAAAAGGGCTCGAAGGATTCGTCAAGGCCCTGAGGCTGTTTCCCTGGTGCATCCTGGTGGGGTATAACATCGAAGCCTCGGAAGATGAGGTGGTCATATCGGTGAAATCCTGTCCGACCCAGGAGGCGAGGCTCAACAGAGGGTTGGGAGAATTCGTGTGCAAAGATATGCACCGGGGGGAGTTTGAAGGGTTTGCCCGTGCAGTCGATGGCCGGATCCAGGTCGAATGCCTCTTTGCGCCCCCGGATCCCCATCCGGAAGACGTGTTCTGCAAGTGGCGGTTCTATCTGAAAGAAGAGGGGAGAAACGCATAGGGGTTACGCGGTTCGCGGTTCCCCCCCTGCCAGGTACGCGTCTCATTCAAGGCCCCTTCAACTATTGGAAAAGCGTCTTCACGGGGGGCGAGGGCGCTGAAAACGCCCTATCACGCGTTATAGACGGGCTTTTCATGGCAATGACGTCTATTAAAGGATATCTGTATGTCGTCGGGGCGGCCGTCCTGTGGGCCTCATCCGGGGTAGCCGGGAAGTCCCTCTTCGCCGGGGGCGTCACCCCGTTTGAACTGGTGCAGATCCGGGTCACCGTATCGACCGTCCTGTTGGCCGTTGTCTTTTCCCTGCGTGACAGAAGTCTGTTCAGGATTCGGGCCAGAGACCTCGTCTATTTCTTTCTATTGGGCGGCGTGGCCATGGCCCTTGTCCAGATCACCTATTTTTACGCGGTCAGCAAGATACAGGTGGCTGCCGCCATCTTTCTTCAGTATCTGGGGCCGTTCCTGGTGGCCTTTTACGCGGTCTGTTTCTGGAAGGAACGTCTGACCCTCACCAAATCCCTCTCTCTCCTCATTTCTCTGTTGGGCTGTTACCTTGTGGTGGGGGGATATGATGTCGATCTGCTCAGAATGAATTGGGCGGGGATCGTTTCTGCCTTGTGCTCGGCAGTCTGTTTTGCTGCCTATACCCTGCTGGGCGAGAAGGGGATGCACCGTTACACCCCCTGGACCGTGCTTTTTTATGCCTTTTTTTTCGCCACCCTTTCCTGGCACATTTTCTACCCGCCCTTTCACTACCTTCATGCAGGATTCAGCCTGGGCCAGTGGCGATGGCTCCTCTATATCTCGGTCATGGGCACTGTCCTCCCCTTTGCCCTCTTTTTTATGGGCATCAACCTGATCCGGTCCACCCGGGCCAGCATCACGGCCACCCTTGAGCCGATCTCCGCCGGTCTCTTTGCCTATCTTTTTTTAGGGGAAGGACTGGCACCCCTGCAGGTTGTCGGAGGGGCCATGGTGGTGGGCGCCATTGTCCTGCTGCAATTGAAACGGGAGCAGGATGATCTGGCGCCTGCCATCATCAGAACACGCCTGGTGATGGGAGAGGCTCGTTCGGAGCACATGCGTAGAGTTTCGAGATAATTGACTTTATCCGGAGCTATTTCGCTGAATGCCTGCTTGGCTTGGGGCTGCCCGCGTTGGTCATGCAAAAAGGAGGGGACCGAGCCTTTCCTGGACTTCCTCCAGCAGTTGAAGCGGCAGGGTGTCAAAATAGGTAACACCTCTTGCTCTCCAGGCAATGCATTTCACATGGTCGGATAGAATCACGCCGCTGACCTTGGGCCCCCGGGGGATCTGGACCTCGAATGGGTAGCCCTTGGCATGACGCGTGATCGGCGCCACAATGGCAAGCCCTACAATCCGGTTGTAGTCATCAGCCGAGAGAACAAGAGCGGGCCGATATCCGCCTTGCTCATGTCCCATCACCGGATCAAGATTAACCTTTATCACGTCGCCGCGTTTGGGATAAAAGATCTTTTGGTTCACCAGACTTCGTCTCCCGCAGGCCTTCCCCAATCTGTCTCAGGATGGATGTTGTCCTTGGTTACGCCTTTCAGCAGGTCTTCGATCGCGTACTTCCATTTCCTGTTCTGCTGATGGGGGGCCACGATGAGATGCCCGTCCTGAACACTGAGATCCACGGTCGAATTTTCCGACAATCCGAGTTCAGCCAGAAGCCCAGCCGGAATTCTAAGCCCAAGGCTGTTACCCCACTTTCTAAGAATCGTTTCCATAATGATTACCTCCCAAAATGTGAGCGGTATAAACAATGTATAATTTTTGCAGCCCATTGTCAACCCATTTCATTCGGCTCGTTGAACGTCCCTCACTCCTCGCGCCATACCGATAGTATTCTGGTAACTGTAGAATATTTAAGGTTATCCAACAAGATAGATCGCGATGGGATCAGAGGTTAAAAAAACCGAGATTCTGTATCCATACACAAATGCACCGCTCTTTAGCGGCCAGTGACCAGAACATCTGGTGGCGTCCAATGATCTTTCAGTCGCTTGAGATGTTGACATAATGGCTCTAACACAACCTCTAAAACTACTGTGATATCAAGTGGATAAATTGATTTTTAGGGTATGGGAAAACGCTAACTGACCATGACGTATCTCAACCGAGGCTCAGATCACGTTCTCGATGATATCACAGTCTTTCGGTGAATTAGCCTTTATCAACTATCAGCATCCAGCTTTCGGTCATAGAGGAAATAACGACGACGCATCTTCGGTATGCTGAAAACGAAATGGGGCTGCGGAATGGCCTTGAGAACTTCTTGGCAGAGCCATTAGGGGCCTTTTTTATTTGGTGCGCCTTTTCATGGAAATGTTGTTGTCATGGTCAGGGATTTAAGCATTCTTCAACGTTCAAGGTTCAGAGGTTCCCTCGGATGTTGGAGGTTCGGCATTGAACGTCCCATGCCCTTTGCGTCCCTTATTCCCCAACGTCATAGGCATCCGCGACACCGCTTTTACAAAAACCTACATCAAGCGATTCAGCTCTGGTGGAAGATCTTCCACGGCCTGCTTGATCACCTGAAGGCTGTTCAGAAGACGGGTGAACATCATGGACATCCCGATGTTCTCGCCTAGGATGAGAAGAGAATCCACATCCTTATCGGAAATATCCCAGACCTCATGGTGATACAGACGAAGTACCCCGATCACCTCCTGAAGAAAAAAGATGGGCATGGACACGATGGCCGCTATCCCTTCTTTTCTGGCGGCATCTGGATACTGAAGCCTGTCGGATCCACAGAGATCCCGGATGATTACCGGCTCCCCTCGCAGAGTGCAGCCTATACTCTTATTGGCGCTGATGGTCCCTTTGCGTTGATAGGAAGTGCTGAGGCCAAAAGAAGCAATAGGCTCCAGCTCCTCCCTTTCCAGGTCCAAGACGAAGATGGAACATCCCTTGATTTCCAATGCAGCCACAAGCAGTTGCGCCAGATGGTTGAGCATGATGGGGAGATTGTCGGATTCTGCAATGGCTTTGGCCACCACCTTGAAAATATCAATTGTGATTTTGTCCTCTCTGACCATGGGTTTCTCCTCCTGAATCCAGAAATATGCTCCTGCCTTGCTTTCCCACACCGATTTCTCAGTTCGTAAAACACAGCAAGGGGAATCGTCCGGGATGAAAAGAATGGCGTGGTCTCAGGTGATGATGACGATTTCCATATTGCGCAACTCCGTGATCAGAATATCATGGATCCGTCTGGTAAATGCACGGGTGGCTTTCCTCGGCTTCTGAGAGATCACCACAATGTTGTATGGGCCCTTTCTGGCTGCTTCCACCAATTCCGATCCGATATTCTTGACCCTGGGTATAAACATGCAACTGACCTGATCTTCCTGAAAGCCATTGTCAATCAGATCCTCCCTCACCCGTTTCAGTTCCTGTTCCTTTTCCCTAACCTCGGTCCACATGGATGCCATGGTAGTCTTCAAGCGTCCCAGGCCGGCATGGGAATAGCTGTCCAATTCAGGAAGGGGTATGTAGACGTGAAGCAAGGTGACGTGAACGGCCTTTTGATCTGCAAATGTGCGGATGACATAGTGCAGGGCCCTTTCATCATAGTCCGTGAAATTATAAGGTACGAGGATCCATTTTCCGGCCATTTCTCGCTCCTTTCTCCTTGAGGGTTCCAACGGATTTTCTTCACCTTAGGGGAGCCTACCGCATGTTGGTGAGGTGATAGAACTTATTTTTTTGGACTTTGAATATACCGAATTCGCCCTTGTAGGTCAACAAAATTTGATCCCAGGATGTTGTGGCTGGACTTCACGGGCGTGGGACGGCATCCTGGGTCTGAAAAGGGAGTGGATTGGAGACAGCGACTGAGGGCTTGATTGTGCCAGAAGGCCAGAAAGGCTTGAAGTCGAAAAAATCGGGGTAGAGACATCCCTCGATCCCGAGCTTTTCAAAAAAAATGAGGAAGGGAAAATCTCCCGATAAACCGGATCGATATATAGCCACGAAACAAACCATCTTATCAAGTTCAAAAGCCTGATATCCACAATCCAGGCGGTTTGACCGAACATTGAGATACTGATTCCGTTGGTCAACTCACGGCCATATTTTCTTTCTTTTGGTAATCTCAAAGATTTCGGCGCACCAAAAACGTGAGATATGCCTTACTTATCCAGGCCCTATGAATTCGGACCACCTTTCTGACAGACACAACATATAGGGCTTGGTTATGTTGGTTATCAATCTTCAGAAAATCGCGACCACCCTACCATTATGACTCTGTTGTGTGCAACCAAAACAAGCGATGCTTTCTCTATGCTAATTTTGAAAAATCAAAACCCGGCTTTGTAAGGTTGCCCTTAAAAGGGGCAATATCTTTTTTAGTTTTAATGGCGTTCATAATTTCGGCGCTGCCGGTGATATCACCAAACAGGATTGCGCCGATAATACTATTATCCGCTGTAACAAGCTTTCGATATATCGCCTTTTTCTCGTCTGCAACAACAATCGATGCGTGTTTGCCGTCTGCATCGATATCGCCGGCCGCAGTAAGGCTTATGCCGACCACCTTCAGGGTATTTGCCGGTACGGTTCCGCCGTAGGTTTCGCTGCCGCCGGTCATGGCAATGCCGGCTATTCTTCCCTGTTCCATGGCTGCGGGCCATATTCCGTAAAACATCCCCCGGTGTTCAATGACGTCACCTGCTGCATATATATCTTCAATGTCTGTTTTCATATGGTCATCGACTTTGACTGCCTTGTCGATGGGAAGTCCGGCAGCCTTTGCGAGGCCCAGCTCAGGGCGCACGCCGGCAGAAATAAGCACCATATCGGTTTCAAGCTTTTCTCCGCCCTCAAGGCATACGCAGAGGCGCCCGTTTTGCTGAATGATTTCCTGCGTTTTTGCGCCGAGGCGGAAGGAAAAGCCCATCGACTCCATCTGCTTTTGCAGGATTGCCGCGCCGGCGGCATCCATCTGCCGGGGAAGGAGGCGCGGGAAAAATTCGATAACCGTCACCCGCAGGCCGGCTTTTCTTAGTCCGTTGCCCGCCTCAAGGCCCAAAAGCCCGCCGCCGATGAGCACGAGGTCTTTTGAAACCGCCGCCTTTGTCCTTATTTTTTCAGCATCAGAAAATGTTCGCAGGCCGAAAACGCCCGCATTGTTGGAGCCCTTTATGGGCGGAATGAATGAGTATCCGCCTGCGGCCAGCAGCAGCCTGTCGTAGTGAAAGGTTTTCCCGTTTTTTGTTAAGACTGATTTTTTTGGCGGATCAACGGCCTGTATTTCAGTGTTCAGGTGGAGCTCTATGCCGTTATTGTTGTACCACTGCTCTTTATGGAGCGTTATGCCGTTCAAGTCCTTATCGCCGGATAAAAACTCCGGCAGGGCAGGGGTATAATAAAAAGGAACTTTTTCCTTTGTGAACATGGTAATGGCGCTTTGCGCATCCGACTTGCGAATTGTTTCTGCCGCGGTATTAGCAGCAATGCCGTTGCCGATAATGATATGCTGTGTCATGCGATCCTCCTTTTGTGAAATGCATTGTTTTATGATGCGGTGAGTATTTTTTTCCCAAGACTATAGGCATCATCACAGGCAGTGGGGTGTTACGTGATGGAACCTTTTCATCAATACCTCCATGGGTCAGGTAATACGAAAAATCCATATCAAGGGCGTCAAAAAAATATCGGACTGTCAGCAGTATCCCGTCAAAATTTTTTTTCCTTTTGATCCCCCCGATGACAGAAGAATACCCCGGCCATGTACCGAGCGGCCGGGCTGGGGATTTTGTTTGAGCAGATATTTTCCTGCCCAGAAGCACTGAGCGCGGTCGACCATAGCCTTAGCCAGTGCGTTAAGGCCGTAAAAAAAACCGGTGCGGCAAGGACAACAATATCCGACTTGATCAGGTGCGGATACATGCTGTCCATGCCGTCGCGCAAAACGCACCTGGGTGAGGTGATAGAGACTATGATAGATTTTAGGTTGTAAGGAAGTTCCTCTTGGGTTACTCAACCCGATAATCAAAATCCCATAACAAAGGAGGAACTTCCCATGGCTACTAAAATAGCGAGAAACAGAATTAATTTCAAAGG
>JAUPKI010000196.1 GCA_030837545.1 Thermodesulfobacteriota bacterium
ATCATCGGCATCATGAAACAGGCCGTTGAGGCCGACCCCCAGGAGCCTGCCTTTAGGGGATATCTGATCCTCGCGTATCTCGAGACAGGGAAGGAAGCCGAGGCCATGGCCCAGATGGAGGCCATCCTGAGGCTGAGACCGGACGATCTGGATCTGTGGCTGCAGTTGGCAAGGCTCAGGGAGAAGACCAACGATATGGCCGGGGCCTCAAAGGCCTATCAACGGGTGCTGGAGATCTCCCCGGACCATGCCGAGGCCTCAGAGGCCTACCTCAGGTTGCGCTTGCAAAAGGTGGGACGGGGTGAAGAGGAGTAAACAGGGTGCCAGAGGCAGACAAGAAGCCCCACTACGATGTCACCGCCGGACTGATCCAGAAAGACGGAAAGCTTCTCATTTCAAGACGTGCCAAAGGGACGCATCTCGAGGGACTCTGGGAATTCCCTGGAGGCAAGCAGGAAGTGGGGGAAGATCTCAGGGAATGTCTTGCACGGGAAATAAGAGAGGAGCTTGGGATTGAGGCAAGGGTGGGAGCGCCGATCCTGACAATGGACCATGAGTATGCAGACAAATGCATATCGCTTCATGTGTTCAACTGCACCTGGGTAAAGGGCGATCCCCTTCCCCTTCAATGCCAGGAGGTCAGATGGGTGAGTTGGGATGAGCTTTATAAATTCACATTCCCGCCGCCCGACATGGAAGTCATCGAGCGTCTGACAAGGGAAAACGAAGCAGGGAGCAGGGAGCAGGGGGTAGGGAGCAAGGAGCAGGGAGGATGGAGCAGGGAGTAACGAGAAACCCGTAACCGGTAACCCGTAACGAGTAACAAGGAGATACGATGTTTAACCGCAAAGATGATACAGGATATAAGCTGTTGGCGGAAGGTGTTCAATTGAAGACCCTGGCCCATGGTGAAAAGACCCATTTGTGCGAATTCAGGATCACGAAGGGGGCAAGGGTCCCGGAGCACAGCCATCCCCACGAACAAACCGGATATCTGGTATCCGGCCGAATGAAATTCATTGTCGGCAAGGAGTCTTTTGAGGCCGGGCCCGGGGATAGCTGGTGCCTCCCCGGAAACGTTGTCCATGCCGCCGAGGTCCTTGAGGACTCGGTCATGGTGGAGGTCTTTTCTCCCCTCAGGGAGGACTATCTGGGCTGAGTGAGATCGTGTCCGATCGGTTTCCTGTCCTGGAAGCCGAGCAAGTCATGTTCCGTTCAATCAAAAGCCTTGACACGGTTACGGCCTTCAATGTAGGCTAACTTACTGAATTCTTCACCATTCGACAGAGAGGCCACCTAATGCTCAAGTTCATCGGCAACTGGTTGAAGGTCTATGAAGATGAGATGGCCCTTTTTCTCTGGGTCCTGCTCCTCTTCTTTTTCATCAGCATCTCCGATATGTTCTTCAACAACTTTGCGGAAACCGCTTTCCTGAAGCGGTATGGGGTTCAATACCTCCCCGTGGTTCAGGTGGTCAACTCCTTCACCACCTTTTTCCTCATGGCCTTCCTGACCGGGATTATGAACAGGATTCCTGGAAGCCGGATGCTGACCTATACCCTTGTCATCTCTGGCGTATCCGTGGGCATCCTCCGCTTTGCCATTCCCCTGGGCTTCACCGTCCTCTATCCGATTCTCTATGTCATGAAGGCCCAATGCGAGGTGCTGTTCATCCTCATGTTCTGGAACCTGGCCAACGATCTCTTCAATACCCGTCAGTCCAAGCGAATTTTCCCGCTCCTCACGGCAGGGGGCGTGATGGGGGGCATGATCGGGAGTTTTGCCACACCTTCCCTGGCCAAGCTCATCTCCATGGACAACCTCATGCTGGCCTATGCCGTAACCTCAGGCCTGGGGGCCCTCACCGTCAAGAGGATGGGGATCCAGTTCCCATCGCTTCTTGTGGGAGGAAAGAAGAAAAAAAAGGGCCAGAAAGGCGCATCCTTTGTCCAGGAATTCAAGGACGTGTGGCCCCTCGTGAAGCAGTCGCTCCTGGTCAAGGTTCTCATTTTCCTGACCCTCCTTCCCAACATCCTCATCCCGGTCATGAACTACCTGTTCGCCTTCACCGTGAACAACGCCTTTGCCACCCAGGGAGGGATGCTCACCTTCTATGGTTACTTCCGCGGCTCGATGAATGCCGTCAGTCTCATCATTCTTCTATTTGTGGGAAGGATCTATGGCCGGTGGGGTCTTCCCATTGTCCTCATGTTTCATCCCTTCAATTATGTCCTCGCATTTCTCGCCTTCCTCCTCAAATTCGATATCTTTTCGGCCATGTATGCCAGGGTCTCCACTAATGTGCTGCGGACCACTATGAACAACCCGGCCCGGGCCGTCCTCATGGGCCTCTTTCCCGCGGAATACCGGGCAACCATCCGGCCCTTCCTGCGCGGCACAGTGGTCCGCGTCGGGATCCTCATGGGCGCCGGGATGATCATGGTCTCTGAGGGGATTTTCCATCCGAGGTACCTGTCCATTTTTGGCATGATCGTTGCCGGGCTGTGGATTATCACCGGGTTTGTTCTCAAAAAGAACTATGCCAAAATCCTCCTGGACCTGATTGCCAGAAACATCCTGGATCTCAAGTCCCTGGAGGAAAAGGACGTCAACAGCGTTTTTGCAGACAAGAAGATCCAGGCCCAGATGGTGGAGGCCTTTGCCCGGTCGCGGGGGGACGAATCCCTGTGGTATGCCCGCCTGCTCAAGGCCCAGCCCATTGAAGGATTCGACAGAAAACTCCTATCTGTGATAAAGGACAATGACGACAAGACCGCGGCCGTCCTTCTCGATATGCTTTCTTCGAATGTTGGAGCGGAAGCCGTTCCTGTTTTCCGGGAACTGGCGGATCCGGAGAAGAAGGAACGTACGATTGCGGTGCTCAGGGCGGCCCATCGCATGCCTGCCGGGCCTTTTCAGAACTTCCTGAAAGAGATTTTCGAGACCGCCCGCGACCCGGAAATCCAGGCATACGCAGTCGTTGGCCTTTACCGCAACTCCCCCCAGACATACAAGGGCGTCATTGACGCATGGCTGGCATCGGACGATCCATCTGAAAGAAGGGCTGGCGTGATCGCATCGGGCCAGACAGGGAACGGATCTTATATCCCGCGGCTGGAGGAGATGCTCAACAGGGAGGAAGATGAGTCGCTCTTCCCTCACATGTTGACGGCGCTCCACCGCCTCGGCGCCCCTTCTCCAAACAGGTTTGCATCCATATACCTCTATCACCCCGCAGAGGCTGTCCGGTTAGCAGCCCTGGAGGCCTTTGAGATGGCGGACGACGATGCCGTCAGAACGGCTATAGGCCTGATGGATGACCCATCGGAGCAAGTCTTCAACCTGGCCAAAGAAAAAATTCAGACCGCTCCTTATCAAAATGCCCAGGTCCTGGTAGAATCCCTGAACATACCCCGTCGCAGGGTGCGGGAGGGGATATTCGACCTCTTGACCCTGTTGAAAATCACGGACCTGGATATCTTCCGGTTCGCCCGTTCCGGAGTGGAGCGATGTTACCGCCATCTAACAGAAATAGAGGCGATAGAGGGCTTCTCTGAGGGACAGGAGAGAGACCTGATCATCGACCACCTGAAAACCAAAGAGCAGATCGGACTGGAGAATGTGATTCGAGTACTGGCCGCAGAGGACCCGTCAGGTCAGATGCGGATCATCTGGCGAGGCCTGTTTTCATCGGACAGCCGTCGGCGATCCAACAGCTTGGAGGCCCTGGATGATCTGTTGGATGCTTCCCTCTCTAAAATCATGCTTCCGCTTCTGGAAGACGCAGGCCCGGCCGAGATCCTGAAGAACGGCAGGAAGCATTTTAAGCTGCCTGATTTTGGAGCGGACAAAGCCGCTGTGTGCACCCATCTTCTAAACGATCAAGATTGGGTCACGGTCGTGTTGACCCTCTACCTAATCTCCAGACAGGGAAGGGAGGGGGTCGATACGGAGACCATCCGGAATTTGGCAGGGTCCGAAAACAAGTATATTCGACAGATGGCGCGACGCGCCATGGATGGGGAAAATCAAGATCCCGTCAATATGGAGGAGACGATGGAAACAGAGACTTCTATCCCAGAGAAGATTTTGCGACTAAAAAAAATCAATATATTTGAGGGCCTTTCCGCGAGTGAATTGGCGGCCATTGCCTCAGTGACAGAGGAACTCGAATATCCGGCCGGCGATATTGTGATCAGAGAGGGCGAGGCCGGCGAGACCATGTTCCTCATCATGAAGGGGAATGTCTCTGTTATCAAGGGGGAGGGGGAAGAAGGCGGCCGGGAGATCGAATTGGCCCGAATTGGTACCGGAGACTATTTCGGCGAGATGGCCCTTTTTGAAGATGCCGTTCGATCCGCCACCATCCGCACGGCCGAAGATTCACGGTTTCTCGTGCTTCACAAACAGGAATTTAATGAAATTGTGAGGGAATACCCGCAGATCGCCCTTCACATCTGCAAGGCCCTCAGCAGCAGAATGAGGCAACTGCACGAAAAGATCAAGGGCTGAGCTGTCTCGATTCCGCCGCCCCAGCTCACTCACTATCCGGTCCTTGTCATGGACACGCGATAAAATCCCCCCAATCAACAGGCCATTCGACAAAAATTAGGGTCTGACGTCCCGCCGGAGGGTTCAACCCTTAGACTGGGTGCTAACTGCTCGATACTCCCTACTGCCTACTGCCCGGTGCTTGCTGTGGGAGCTTTCCGGGCACGGGATGAAACCGGCTTGAAATGGACATTGGAGACAACCATGAGAAATCTGGACCTCTATCTGGATGCCATCGAATCCTGTGATGACATCGGTAAATTCAAGATTAACGTTCGCTTAGAGAGGCCTTATGATCAAGATCTGAGACTATGGTATGCGGTCCCGTTTGATCAGCGGGAATACTGCTCCTTCGACCTGATGGACCCCTTTGTCATCGCTGCACTTCTCAAGGCCATGGAAGACAAGGCCACGCTGAAGGTGCACGGCCCGGTATCCGGCTCCCTCCTCGACAACCTCGAGGAATATCAGCATGTCTTCAGCGTATGGTTCCCCGAAAAGTACACAGAGATCGAGATCGTGCCGGACAGGGAGGTGGAGGAGACAAAGGTCAATGACAAGGTGATGCTCAGCTTTTCCGGGGGTGTCGATGGGAGCTTCAGCGCCCTGAATCACATCCTGCGGCGGGGGCCTATCAAGAGGAAATTGTTCGACGTTGACGCCATCCTCTATATCGAGGGGTTTGACGTCTATATCGACTATGACAAGGAATGCAAAACGGTTGTCCAAAGGAACCGGCGTCTCTTTTCAGGGTTTCCGGACCTGCGGTTCCTGAATGTCCGGACCAACCTCAAATATCTTCTCTCTATCCAGAAATTCTGGACCTCCCATGCCTGCGTCCTTGCCTCGACAGCCTCTCTGTTCCGAAAGATCTGCGGCGGATGCCTGGTCGGGAGCAGTCATTCCTACCTCCACCTCTCCCCCTGGGGAAGTCATCCCCTGACCGATCGACTCCTGTCGAGCAACAGCTTTGAGATCCATCACGACATGGTGTTCACCCGCGTGGAGAAGCTCAAGGCCCTCTTTTCGTGGCCGGAGGCGCTTGCCAACCTGAAGGTCTGCTGGGAAGGCCAATACCGCTATGACACGCCCCCGGACACCAACTGCTGCTGCTGCGACAAGTGCGTGCGCACCATGCTGGCCTTCATGGCATTGGGGCATCAGATCCCCCCGAGCTTTTCCGACGAGTTGACCCTCGAAAAGGTCAGGGGTCTCAGAAACAAGCCCTTTGACTGGTCGCG
>JAUPKI010000197.1 GCA_030837545.1 Thermodesulfobacteriota bacterium
ACGTCCAATATCCACAAGGCTGTCATGAGCGTCCACTGCCACAATGACCTGGGCCTCGCCACGGCCAACACCCTGGCAGGGATTCAGGCGGGGGCGCGCCAGGCAGAGGTCACCGTAAACGGCATCGGCGAGCGGGCGGGCAACACCTCCCTGGAAGAGGTCGTTATGGCGCTCCATACCCGCAGGGATCTGGTGAACCTCGCCACCGCGATCCATGCCAGCGAGATCCACCCCACCAGCAGACTCACCTCCATGATCACCGGGATTGTGGTCCAGCCCAACAAGGCGATTGTGGGGGCGAATGCCTTTGCCCATGAGGCCGGCATTCATCAGGACGGGGTTCTAAAAAACCCCATGACCTATGAGATCATGGCGCCGGAGACCGTGGGGCTGTCCAGGAATCGTCTGGTCCTCGGGAAGCACTCGGGAAGACATGCCTTCAGGGACAAATTGGCCCAGATGGGCTATGAGCTGTCCGTTGAGGAATTGAACCGGCTGTTCGGGAAATTCAAGGAGCTGAGCGATAAACGAAAAGAGATCCTGGAAGAAGACATCGAGGTCCTGGTGGCCGAGGAGATCCTGCGGGTTCCGGATCGTTACGAACTAACGTATCTCAATGTGGTGAGCGGCACGGTGGAGGTCCCTACGGCAACCGTCAAGCTTAGGATCGGCGGGGAAGAGGTCAAGGGCGCGGGTTTTGGCGTGGGACCCATTGATGCCGCATTCAATACCATCGCCAAGTTGACCGGGAGCAGCTCAAAGTTGATGCGCTTTTCGGTCAACGCCATCACCGGGGGCATGGATGCCCAGGGCGAGGTGACGGTCCGGCTGCAGGAAAACGGATGGGTGGCCCTTGGCAAAGGGGCGGACCCGGACATTATTACCGCCAGCGCAAAGGCCTATATCAACGGCCTGAATCGTCTGGAATATCTGAAGAAAAACCCGAGACTGTCGCCCAATGAGGGGCTTCGCTGAGAAGAGAGGGCAGTGGAAGTGCCTAAAGTGTGGAGTGTAGAGTGTGAAGTTGGGAGTTCAAATCGGAATTCATCCTTTCTAACTTTAGGCACTCCACACTCTTAACTTCAAACTCCGAAAAACCAGCAACCCGCAACGAGAACCTTTGAACCTCTGAACCTTCAACCCATATGAGAATCTGATGCGAAGAGAGGAAAACGGCCCATGGGGATGACCATCACCGAGAAGATCCTTGCGGCACATGCAGGGAGGGACGGCGTCAGCCCGGGCGAGTTGATCGAGGTCGTGGTGGACCTGGCCCTGGCCAATGACATTACCGCTCCCCTGGCTATCAAGGTGTTTAACGATCTGGGGGCGGAAGAGGTCTTTGACCGGGACAGGGTTGCCCTAGTTCCGGATCACTTCGTACCGAACAAGGATATTGCCTCGGCCCAGCAGGTGAAGCTGATGCGGGAGTTTGCCCGAAGGCACGGGATTCGGCACTTTTTCGAACTGGGCGAGACCGGGATCGAACATGTTATCCTGCCGGAAAAGGGGCTTGTCTCTCCCGGTGATCTCGTCATCGGGGCGGACAGTCACACATGCACCTATGGCGCGCTCGGGGCCTTTTCAGCGGGCGTGGGGAGCACAGACCTCGGCGCCATCCTGGCCACGGGGAAGACATGGCTCAGGGTGCCTGCAACGATAAAACTGGTTTATGAAGGGAGACGCCGGCCCTGGGTGGGGGGGAAGGACCTGATCCTGTACACCCTGGGGCTGTTGGGAGTTGCCGGCGCGGTTTACAAGTCCCTGGAATTTACCGGGGAGGCGGTCGATCAGCTTTCCATGGCCCATCGGTTCACCATGGCCAATATGGCTGTGGAGGCGGGGGCCAAGAACGGGATCTTTGCGCCGGACGAGACCACGAGGGCCTACATGAAGGGGAGATCGGATCGGCCCGGCAAGTTTTTCAAAAGCGATCCCGACGCCTGTTATGAGCAGGAGATTCGGATTGTGGTGGATGACATGGAGCCTCAGGTGGCCCTCCCCCATTCGCCGGATCGCGTAAAACCCATATCGAACGTGAATGCGGTTTCGTTAGACCAGGTCTTTTTGGGATCGTGCACCAACGGACGTCTGGAGGATCTGCGGGAGGCAGCAGGCCTGCTCAAGGGACGCAAGGCGGCAGCAGGGACCCGGTTCATCGTTATTCCCGGGTCCCCGTCTATTTATAAGGCCGCCCTGAAGGAGGGAATCATCGAGACGTTCTTAGATGCCGGGGCGGTGATCGGCCCCCCCTGCTGCGGACCCTGTCTCGGAGGACACATGGGGATCCTGGCAGAAGGGGAACGGGCCCTTTCCACCAGCAACCGGAATTTTGTTGGCCGCATGGGACATCCCAGGAGCGAGGTCTATCTGGCCAATCCGGCCGTAGCCGCCGCATCCGCCATCATGGGATGTATCGCATCCCCGGATGCGCTTTAGGAATCGAGGAATTCAGGAATTTTGGAATTGAGGGATTGAGGAATTCAGGGACTGCTTGTGGCGTTGTGTGAGTCCCGCGGGATGGGTTGCGGCGATGCTGTTTTAAAACTGGAGGGTAACACCAGGATGAACATAGAGGGAAGGGTATGGAAATTCGGAGACCATGTGGATACAGACAAGATTATCCCGGCGAGATATCTGAACCTATCGGATGAGCACGAACTGGCGAAGCATTGTTTCGCCGACCTGAGGCCCGGGTTTGTCAAAGCGGTGGGGGTTGGCGATATTGTTGTGGGTGGAGTCAATTTTGGGTGCGGTTCTTCCAGAGAACATGCCCC
>JAUPKI010000198.1 GCA_030837545.1 Thermodesulfobacteriota bacterium
CAATATGCCCTATCGTACCCACATTCAAATGCGGCTTCGTCCTCTCAAATTTCTTCTTCGCCATCTCTCGCCCTCCTACCTTCAATCAGCAGATACCAACCGATACGCTCACCCCAATACCCTCACCACCTGCACCCTCACATAGACACCGCCTACCAACGATAGTGAGCAAACGCCTTATTGGCCTCGGCCATTCGGTGAGTGTCTTCTTTCTTCTTAATCGCGGACCCTCTTTCATTGGAGGCGTCAATCAGCTCTCCGGCTAATTTGGCGGCCATCGTCTTCTCGCCCCTTGCCTTGGCAAAGGCGATAATCCACCTCATGCTCAGGGCCTGTCTCCTGGCCGGCCTCACCTCTGTAGGCACCTGGTAAGTGGAACCGCCCACACGACGCGATTTCACCTCCACAACGGGTCTGACATTCTCCAGCGCAGCTTGAAACGCAGCTAAGGGATCCTTCTTAGCTTTTTCTTCTATGATGTCAAATGCGCCGTAGAGAATCGATTGGGCCGTGCTCTTTTTCCCTTTTTTCATGAGATTGTTAACAAATTTAGCAACCAGCACGCTCTTGTATTTTGCGTCTGGGGCTATTTTTCGCTTGGTAGCCACCCTCTTTCTGGACATATGAACTCTCCAAAGCAGGAATCAACAAATTCCAGACCCAGAAGGTCTGGTTTTAACTTCCCTGTTCTTATATTTATGAACCGTGCGACCGAAGTCCCTTTGGCCGTTTCGCGCCGTACTTGGAACGTCCCTGCCGGCGGTCATCGACACCCGTCGTGTCCATGGCGCCCCTGATGATATGGTATCTGACGCCCGGCAAATCCTTGACACGACCTCCCCGGATGAGAACCACAGAGTGCTCCTGAAGATTGTGACCCATCCCTGGAATATATGAGGTGACTTCAATCCCGTTCGTCAACCGCACCCTTGCCACCTTCCTGAGGGCGGAGTTCGGTTTCTTGGGCGTCGAGGTATAGACGCGAACACATACCCCCCTCTTCTGGGGTGCACCCTGGAGCGCACGCGTAGCGATCTTCTTTTTGGGCTTGCGGCGACCTTTGCGTATAAGCTGGTTAATCGTCGGCATGGGATCTCCTTCATCCAACTCGATCAGCGAACCCTCACCTCCCGCTAAACCGGGAAGTATAAAACTTCTTTTTATATTGCGTTACATCCAAATTGTCAAGGCAATTTTCGCCCATCTCAAAAATTAATTTTTGACCCCGATTTCAACGTTTCTGTAGTCTCTCAGACCGGTTCCCGCCGGAATCAGGCGGCCCATAATCACGTTTTCCTTCAACCCTTTCAGAAAATCAACCTTACCGGCAATGCTGGCATCGGACAAAACCTTTGTCGTCTCCTGGAACGATGCGGCAGAGATAAAGCTCTCTGTATTGAGGGAGGCCTTGGTGATCCCCAAAAGAAGAGGCCGAGCAACGGCCGGTCTCCCGCCCTTTTCAATGATTTTCCCGTTCTCTTCCTCAAACCGCCACTTCTCAACGCTATCCCCCAGGAGAAACTGGGAATCACCAGCATCCGTCACGCTGACCTGACGAACCATCTGCCTGACAATGACCTCGATATGTTTGTCATTGATCTTGACGCCCTGGAGTCGATAGACCTCCTGCACCTCATTGACCAGATATTTTGCCAATTCCTTGAGTCCCCTGATCTTCAGGATATCGTGAGGATCGGCAGACCCATCCATCAATGCCTCACCG
Organism: Thermodesulfobacteriota bacterium; assembly: GCA_030837545.1. Taxonomy (GTDB): domain Bacteria; phylum Desulfobacterota; class DSM-4660; order Desulfatiglandales; family Desulfatiglandaceae; genus AUK324. Next base: position 1,724 of record JAUPKI010000198.1, read on the forward strand.
GCCCTCACATAATCCCCATCCAGAACGCTCATATGCTTACCCCTGGGCACAAAGTAATTGACCGGCTCACCCAACTCGGGCGTAATCGTCATTTTCCGCTTCCCTTTGGTATATTTTCCAAAGGACACCACCCCGTCGATCTCGCTGATGATAGCGGTCTCTTTTGGCTTTCTGACTTCGAAAAGTTCAGCGACCCGCGGCAACCCGCCGGTAATATCCTTTGTCTTTGTGGTCTCTCTGGGGATTTTTCCCAAGACCGCCCCAGGACCCACTCGATCTCCCTCGTTCACCATGATAATGGCGCCAACGGGGAAATAATAGCGGGCCTTGGCCCTCTTACTATCGGAGAGGCTGGCGGTCTTTCCACTGCTGTCCTTAATGGAAATTCGGGGTCTGACCTCGAGATCCCGGGATTCGACAATCACACGGCTGATCCTGCCGGTCACCATGTCGCGTTTTTCCTGCATGGTTCGGCCCTCGATCACATCGCCGAATTTGACAATCCCTGGGACTTCTGTAATGATCGGAATAGTAAAGGGATCCCATTCGGCCAGCACCTCGCCGGGCTTGACCTCCTGGCCGTCACGCACCTTCAGCTTTGCCCCATAGATAATCGGATACCGTTCGACCTCTCTCTGGCCTTTACCCAGGATGGCGATCTCCCCATTTCGGTTCATGGCCACGAGGTTGCCCTCCCCGCTCTCCACGGTCTTCAGGCCGATAAACTTGACCTGCCCCTCATTCCTGGGCTGGACAGTGGACTGCTCCACCCGCTTGCTGGCCGTACCTCCGATATGAAACGTCCTCATGGTGAGCTGCGTACCCGGCTCGCCGATCGATTGCGCAGCGATGACGCCCACGGCCTCGCCTAAATTGACCTGATGCCCATGGGCCAGGTCCCTCCCGTAACACGCACGGCACACGCCCCGTCTGGCCTCGCATGCCAGGACAGAACGTATCTTGACCCTCTCTATGCCCGCATCTTCTACCTTCTGGACCTCCTCCTCACCGATCGCCCCGTTGGCCCCAACCAACAATTCCCCTGTCACCGGATCAAAAATATCCTCAAGGGCCACCCGGCCGAGGATCCTCTCTCCCACCCGCTGAAGGATTTCGCCACCCTCCACAAGGGCCTCCACCCAGATCCCATCCATGGTGCCGCAGTCTTCCTCGCTAATAATCGCCTCCTGGGAGACATCCACGAGTCTGCGTGTCAGATAGCCGGAGTTAGCTGTCTTAAGAGCGGTGTCCGCCAATCCCTTTCGCGCCCCGTGCGTCGAAATGAAATACTGCAGGACGGTCAGCCCTTCCCTGAAATTGGAGGTAATCGGCGTTTCGATGATCTCCCCGGAAGGCTTTGCCATCAGACCTCTCATCCCGGCCAACTGTCTCATCTGATCCTTGCTCCCCCTGGCGCCCGAATCAGACATCATGTAGACCGGGTTAAAGCCGCTCACCTCTGTCTTTTGCTTTTTAGGGCCTTTCACCACCTCGATCTCCATCTCCTTCATCATCTCGGACGCCACGTTTTCGGTGGACTTGGCCCAGATATCCACGACCTTGTTATATTTTTCTCCATCCGTAATCAGGCCGTCGATGTATTGTTCTTCGATTCTCTTCACCTCTTTCTCGGCCTCTTCAATAATCCTCCCCTTTGCCGAGGGAATCACCATATCCTTCATGGAGATGGATATGCCTGACAAGGTGGCGTATTTGTAGCCGATATCCTTGAGCCGGTCCCCTAAGATAACCGTCGATTTAATCCCCGCCTTGCGGTGCGACTCATTGATCAGAAACCTGAGTTCCTTTTTCGTCATCACCTTGTTGACCAATTCGAAGGGAATCGTCCTCTCCGGTATAATCTCATAAAGAAGGATTCGACCCGTCGTGGTAGGATGGATTTTTCCATCGATCCTTACCTTGATAGCTGCATGCAGATCCAATTCTCCGGCATCGTAGGCGACCCTTACCTCCTCGGGACTTGAAAAGGTCTTTCCCTCTCCTTTGGAAAACGGCCTTTCCCGGGTCATATAATAGATGCCCAATACAATATCTTGACTCGGCACGATAATCGGGTCTCCATTGGCAGGAGACAGGATATTATTGGTGGACATCATCAGGACCCTGGCCTCGATCTGGGCCTCCAGGGAGAGGGGGATATGAACGGCCATCTGGTCGCCGTCAAAGTCAGCGTTGAATGCGGTGCACACCAGGGGATGGAGCTGAATCGCCTTTCCTTCAATCAGGATCGGCTCAAAGGCCTGCATTCCCAGACGATGCAACGTGGGGGCCCGATTCAGCAGGATGCAATATTCACGAACGACCTCATCCAGGGCATCCCAGACTTCAGGGGTCTCCCGCTCCACCATCTTCTTGGCGCTCTTGATGGTGGTGACCATCCCCTTTTCATCCAGCTTGTTGTAGATGAAGGGTTTAAAGAGTTCCAGTGCCATTTTCTTGGGGAGTCCGCATTGATGGAGGCGAAGGTCCGGACCCACGACAATCACCGTACGACCCGAATAATCCACCCGTTTGCCGAGCAGATTCTGTCTGAATCTCCCCTGTTTCCCCTTCAGCATGTCGCTCAGCGACTTGAAAGGCCGCTTATTGGCGCCGGTGACAACCTTTCCCCGCCTCCCGTTATCGAATAGGACGTCAACAGCCTCCTGAAGCATCCGCTTCTCGTTCCTTACGATAATATCCGGGGCGTTCAGCTCTAAGAGCCGCTTCAGCCGGTTATTCCGGTTGATGACCCGACGGTACAGGTCATTGAGATCCGACGTGGCAAACCGTCCCCCATCCAGCGGAACCAGTGGCCTCAGGTCCGGCGGCAGGACAGGCACCACGTCCAGGATAGTCCATTCCGGACGGTTTTTGGACTCTCTGAACGCATCAATAATCTTCAAGCGCTTGGTCAGCTTTTTCCGTTTTGCCTCGGACTTGGTTGAAGTCGATTCCTTTCTAAGTTCTTCGGAAAGCTCTTCTAAGTTCAGGCTTTTCAGCATGACCTGAATGGCCTCGGCCCCAATGCCCGTTTCAAACCGATCCCCATAGTCCTCCCTGGCCTGCTGCAATTGTTCATCCGTCAGCACATCGCCTCTTGTGAGGGGCGTATCTTTAGGATCGATAACCACATGCGCCTCAAAATAGAGGACCCTTTCCAGATCCTTTAGGGTCATATCCAGGAGATTGCCCACCTTCGACGGAAGCGCCTTCAGGAACCAGATATGCGCGACAGGGGCGGCAAGGGTAATATGGCCCATCCGTTCCCGGCGAACCTTGCTCTGAATCACCTCCACCCCGCATTTCTCACACACAATCCCCCTGTGCTTCATCCGCTTGTATTTCCCGCAGTTGCACTCGAAGTCCTTTATAGGGCCGAATATTTTCGAACAAAACAGGCCATCCCGTTCTGGCTTGAAGGTCCTGTAATTGATCGTTTCAGGCTTCTTGACCTCGCCGTGGGACCATTCCAAGATCTTTTCCGGCGATGCCAGGGATATCCTGACGGCATTAAAGCTGGATGGGTCTTTCGGCTTTGCAAAAAAATTAAATAATTCTTCCATAGCCTTCTCCGATTGCGTGTTGCGGGTTTTTCAAGAGATCATCATCGATCTTACATCGTAACGGTTCACAGGTTCTGGGTTTCCCGCTGTAGCGGGATTCAGGGTTAGGCATAGGGGCGGAACTGAAGCCCAACAGCCCATTCGCGTTCACAAACGCAACCTTTAACCTCTGAACCTCGAAACCGCAAACGGTTATCTTACATCTGGCCGTCTTCAAAGAGTTCAATTTCAAGAGCCAGGCCCTGCAGCTCTTTCATCAGGACCTTAAACGATTCCGGAAGCCCGGACTCAAGGGTATTATTGCCCTTGACGATCCTTTCGTACATGCGGGTTCTACCCGCCACGTCATCCGACTTGACCGTCAAAAATTCCTGGAGCGTGTAGGCGGCCCCATAGGCCTCCATAGCCCAAACCTCCATTTCACCCAACCTCTGCCCCCCGAACTGGGCCTTTCCACCTAAGGGCTGCTGAGTGACGAGTGAATAGGGCCCGATCGATCGAGCATGGAGCTTGTCATCCACCAAATGATGCAGCTTCATGATATACATCATGCCCACCGTAATCTGCTGGTCAAAAGGTTCTCCTGTCCGGCCGTCATATAGGGTCGTTTGACCGGTAACCGGCAATCCAGCCTCCCTCAGGAACGCTTTGATCTCTTCCTCATCTGCCCCGTCGAAAACTGGCGTGGCCACCGGGAGACCTTCGGACAACAGCCTCGCCTCTTTCACCAACTCCTTGTCAGACCTTTTCTCTACAAAGGCCGCATACTCCTTGCTGGTGAGCACCCTTTTAAGCTTCGCCCTCAGCTCGTCACTCCCTTTCATCTTGTCAACAAGTTCGCCCACCTGACGTCCCAACTCATAGGAGGCCCATCCCAGATGTGTCTCGAGGACCTGTCCAACGTTCATCCGCGAGGGTACGCCCAAGGGATTGAGGACGATGTCAACAGAGGTTCCATCGGCAAAATATGGCATATCTTCGATCGGCAGTATCCTGGACAAGACCCCCTTATTCCCGTGTCGACCGGCCATCTTGTCTCCAACAGACAGCTTTCGCTTGACCGCCACAAAGACCTTAACCATCTTGATAACGCCGGGCGCCAGTTCGTCTCCAAGGCCGAAATTCTCGATCCTTTCTTCGCAGATTTCAGTGGCATGGGCTATCTTGGAGGTGCAGTTCTCTACAATTGCCTCGATCTTCTCGATATCATCCATGGATGCCTTGAGATCGGCACCCGCCCATACGTCAACGGGTAGCCTTCCGATGATCTCCGGCGTGACGGTCTGTTTGGCCCGAAGGAGGGTCTCGCCTGTCTTTTTATCCCGAATCTCGGACTTCAGCTTCTTCCCCGGAAGGATGACTGCCAAATGCTCCTTGGCGCTTCTGACTATCCCCTCGACCTCATCCTCCAGATCTTTCCTGAGCTGCTGGGCCTCCTGGGCTTCAATGGCAAGGCTCCGCTCATCCTTTTCAACCCCGCCCCTGGAAAAGACCTTGGCATCGATAACAATCCCGTTGACACCTGGCGGGACCTTCATGGAGGTATCCTTGACGTCGCCCGCCTTGTCTCCGAATATGGCCCTCAGGAGCTTTTCTTCCGGAGATAGCTGGGTCTCGCCTTTGGGGGTGATTTTCCCCACGAGGATGTCGCCCGGCTGTATTTCGGCCCCAATCTTTATGATTCCGCTATCATCCAGGTTCTTGAGCGCATCTTCGCCGACGTTGGGGATGTCTCTGGTAATCTCTTCTTTTCCTAATTTGGTGTCTCGCGAGACAACCTCAAATTCTTCAATATGAATAGAGGTATAGATGTCTTCCTTGACCACTCGCTCACTGATGAGGATGGAATCCTCAAAATTATACCCCCCCCATGACATGAAGGCGACCATCACGTTCCGGCCCAGGGCCAGCTCTCCCAGTTCAGTGGAAGGCCCATCAGCGATCACCTGCCCCTTTTTTACCCGATCTCCCTTTTTTACGATCGGCTTCTGGGTATAACAACTGTTCTGGTTGGATTTCTTGAATTTGATGAGCTTGCATATCTCCACTTCCGGCTCATCGCCCCCCTCCGCCGCGCTGGACCGGATAACGATTCGGCCGGCGTCAACGTCCTCAATCACGCCATCCCTTTTGGCAATGACCGAAACCCCTGAATCCCGCGCAACGACTCCCTCCACCCCGGTCCCCACCAAGGGGGCTTTGGCCTTTAGGAGAGGAACGGCCTGGCGCTGCATGTTGGACCCCATCAACGCCCTGTTGGCATCGTCATGTTCCAAGAAAGGAATCAGAGAGGCTGAGATGCTGACAAGCTGATCCGGAGATACGTCCATATATTTGACCTCCTCAATCGGCTTCTTGTCCGCCTCCCCCTCTATCCGCACTGCCGCCTCTTCCCGTATGAAACGACCCTCGCTGTCCAGAGGGGCATTGGCCTGAGCGATCGGGTAATCCCTTTCATCCAGGGCCGACAGATATTCGATCTTGTCCGTCGCCCGCCTGTTTTCCACATGCCGGTACGGGGTTTCGATAAACCCGAATTCGTTGACCCTCGCATAAGTGCTCAAGGAAACGATCAGCCCGATATTGGGTCCTTCCGGTGTTTCAATAGGACAGATCCTCCCATAATGGGTCGGATGCACATCCCGAACCTCAAACCCCGCCCTTTCCCGGGTCAGACCCCCAGGGCCCAGGGCGCTCAGCCTCCGTTTATGCGTCACCTCAGACAACGGATTGGTCTGATCCATGAACTGAGAGAGCTGACTTGTGCCAAAAAACTCCTTCACTACCGCGGATGCAGGCTTGGAATTGATCAGATCATGAGGCATCAATGTCTCCACCTCCTGAAGGCTCATCCTCTCTTTGATCGCCCTTTCCATCCTGACCAGCCCAATCCGGTACTGATTTTCGAGGAGTTCGCCGACCGCCCTCACCCGCCGGTTCCCGAGGTTGTCGATATCATCCACTGCCGACTCGAAGCTCTTCAACCGGACCAGCTCCTTCACGACGGCTAATATGTCCTCTTTTCGAAGGGTACGCTGATCCAGGGGAACATCCAGATTGAGGCGATAATTCAATTTCAGCCGCCCCACCTTGGAAAGATCATAGGTATCGAGATTGAAAAAGAGCTTATCGAAAAAGCCCTCCGCCACCTCCTGAGTAGGCGGACTGCTGGGTCTCATCTTGCGGTAGATATCCAGAACCGCTTCATCCGTAGTATTGACCCGATCCGTAAGGAGGGTTTCTCTAATACTCGTGCTAACGCCCTGGCCGCTCAAGACAAGCACTTCCAGCGAAACGATCCCCCTTTCCCTTAACATATCAAGAAGTTCAGGAAACAAGGCCTGATTGGCCTCCAAGATGACCTCGCCTGTCTCAGGATCCAGGATGTCGTCCGCCATGACGCGGCCTTTGATCTCTTCCTCTTCAACGGGGATTCGGACCCGTTCGGGATCCATGCATCTGATCTCATGAATGCCCTTTTCCCTAATCAGCTCTAACAGTTCACGGGTAAGAGGTTGGCCATCGGCAGCGAGGACCTGATCTGTTTCGGGGTCTTTGACATCGCCGAATACCATCAATTCCTCCCCAGTCTCCAGGTCTGCGGGCACACGCTTGCGCAATGGGATACGTGCGCGGCCCATATCACGGGACCGAAGGGTCTTGAGCAGGCGTTGCGTGAATTTCACACCCTGCTTGGCCAATACCTCTCCCGTATCCGGATCTACAATATCTCTTGAGACCTTCTCTTGGATCAGATGTTCCGGCCTGGACTCCCGCCAGCCCCCCACCTCGCCAAGATATAGCATTTCGGTCTCATAGAAATGATGCAGGAGTTCCTTATCCGAGTACCCGAGGGCCGTTAACAGGATAGTGGCCGGGAATTTTCTCCTCCTGTCGATGCGAACATACAGAAAATCCTTGGGGTCAAACTCAAAATCAAGCCATGAGCCTCGCAGTGGAATAATACGTGCCGAGTAGAGGAATTTCCCGCTGGAATGGGTCTTTCCCTTGTCATGGTCGAAAAAGGCCCCTGGAGATCGGTGGAGCTGGCTGACAACAGCCCGTTCGGTCCCGTTGATGATAAACGTCCCTCGGTCCGTCATCATAGGGAGAGTGCCGAAATAGATTTCCTGTTCTTTAATATCCCGAATGCTTTTCGATTCGTTGGCGGTATCCGTATCAAAAACAACCAGGCGCACGGTCAGTCTCAGGGGGGACTCATAGGTCATCCCCTTGTTGAGACAGTCCTCCTCACTGTGCTTGACATCCTCGAACATATATCTGACGAACTCAAGGGAAGAGGTTCCGGCAAAATCATGGATGGGAAAAACGCCCTTGAAGGCCGCCTGCAGGCCGATCTCTTCACGCTCCTCCGGCAACACATCCTTTTGCAGAAATCGCTCGTAAGAATTCTTCTGCATATCAATCAGGCTCGGGGTTTCCATGATCTTCTCTATTTTCCCGAAGCTTTTTCTGATACGCCTTCTGACACCATCCGTTTCTAACATGGCATCTCCTTCTGACTAAGTAGTAACTGCCTGGCTGTTCACGACCGAACGTCAATAAAACAACAGAGACGACAATCGAAAACAGTCAGACAGGGTATTGGCGGGAATTTCCCATACCATGAGACGTCTGCCTCTCAAAGGCCTTATTTAATCTCCACCGCAGCGCCGGCCTCTTCGAGCTGTCCCTTGATGCTCTCCGCCTCTTCCTTGGGGACCCCTTCCTTCACCGCTTTAGGAATGCCGTCCACGACCTCTTTTGCTTCCTTGAGACCCAGTCCGGTGATGGCGCGAACGACCTTGATCACCTGGATCTTCTTGTCGCCGACAGCCGTCAGAATGACGTTGAACTCCGTTTGCTCGGCAGCCTCTTCCTTGGCCTCTCCGACCGGAGCAGCAGCAAACGCCATGGGCGCAGCCGCGCTCACACCGAACTTCTCTTCCATTTGCTTCACGAGCTCGGAAAGCTCGAGAACCGTCATATTTGATATGAATTCTATCACATCTTCTTTCGTAATATTCGCTGCCATAACTATCTTTTCACCTCCGTAGGTTGATTACTGTGATGTTTCTTTTTGTTCTCGAATGGCCCTCAGTACATTCATCAGGTTGGTCAGGACGCCGCTCAAGGCCCTTACAAAGGATGTTGGAACGGCCTGCATGACAGATAACGTCTGGGCTAACAGCACGTCTCGACTCGGCAATGCCGCCAGGTTCCTGACGCCATCCTCGGTGATCGCCCTCCCCGATATCTGACCCATTTTGATTTTGAGCTTCTTAACCTCTTTTGCAAAATCAACCAGAGCCTTCGCAGGGCTCACCACGTTCTCATAGGTCAGAGCAATGGCTGAAGGTCCACGCATCTGATCGATCATCGCCTCGGTTCCAGTGCCTTGACTGGCCAGTTTGAGCAGCCTGTTTTTCACCACCTCAAACTCGGCATTCACCTTTCTGAGTTCACCCCTCAGCCGATTCAGCTCCCCCACGCTGAGGCCTTGATAATCCACAAGAAAAGCGCCCTGGGCCTTTTCGAGCCGACCGTGAAGATGGTCAATAAAGCTGACTTTTTCGTCTCTATTCATGTTCACCTCCTCTCTGAACGACCATTAAATCGTCAAAGACAAAGGATGCAGCCATGCACATCTCTTAATGAATTCAGTCTCGGCAGGCTTGCATGATTAAGCCCCATGGCCATGAAGGGAAACACCCAACTTTCGGCTCCTCGGGGCGCCTACTGTCTTTGACCTGAAATGATCCACGGGCACAATGCCCCGGATTTTCCTTATCTATAGCTTCTAATACAATGTTTTTGGAGTCCACCCAGCCATTGTCACAAAAGATGACCTGAAGTGGATTGAACTGGAATACGTGATACGGGTTTCTGAATACTCGAACCTCAATACTGGTTGCTGGTTCTCAACTTTAGGCACTTTAGATCACTTTAGTCACTTGCAATAGTTTCTGCCTGACCTGACTGGCCCCCGGCCAGAGGCGGCACTCATAAGCAACTTCGACATCGTTACCCGGATCAACCATCCAGAATCCAGGATCAGTCAGAAAGCACCTCCGTAGACGCTTTATATCTATGAATAAGCTGCCCCGACATGATTTTCACAAAAACGATATAGAGACGTCTTCAATCCTGTCCTTGACCGGCTTGTTCAACGTGGTTATTTTGGGTGAAAAGCGGTTTTCGCGTCACGGAAATCCCAGGGATTTCGGCATCTTGATCCCACTGCAACATCCCGGTCGCTTTCCGAAACGGACTTAGTTGTCACCGTACCGGCTTGGCGATACCAACGCTTATCGGCTTAAGAGGTCCTTCACATAGATGGGGTCTATCTTGATCCCTGGTCCCATTGTAGAAGAGAGGGCTATCGCTTTGAAATAAGTGCCCTTGCTCGCGGGAGGCTTCATTCGCTGAAGGGTTTCGATAAAGGCGCCCATATTTTCCAAGAGTTTTTCAACGCCAAAGGAAACCTTCCCCATGGAAGCATGTACGATGCCTGCCTTTTCGACCTTAAAATCGATCTTCCCGGCCTTGATTTCGCTTACAGCCCTTGCCACATCAAAGGTAACGGTCCCCAATTTGGCGTTCGGCATCATCCCCCTGGGCCCTAAGATCCGACCCAGTTTGCCTACCGAACCCATCATGTCAGGCGTTGCGATGGCCTTGTCAAACTCCAGCCACCCCTTTTGAACCTTCTCCACAAGCTCTTCGGATCCCGCATAATCCGCTCCCGCATCCAGGGCCTCTTTTTCCTTTTCACCCTTTGCAAAAACGGCTACGCGGACCGTTTTTCCTACACCATTTGGAAGGACAACCGTGCCTCTGACCATCTGATCGGCATGTCTGGGATCCACCCCTAAACGGACCGCCAATTCCATGCTTTCATCGAACTTGGCATAGGTGCAATCGATTGCCAGTTGGACCGCCTCTGGGAAGGTATATCTCTTCAGCTTGTCGACCTTCTGAATGGTTTCTCTATACTTCTTGCCTCTCCTGGCCATATCTCATTTCCTTCTTTGATGAACTTGGCTTTTTCACCCAACAAACATCCATAATTTCAATATGTTGAAAAGTTTTGAAAGGTCACATCAGGTCACGGTAATTCCCATGCTTCTTGCCGTTCCCTCAATCGTCCTGATCGCGCCAGCCATATCGATGGCGTTAAGGTCTTCAAATTTAACCTTAGCAATCTCTTCCACCTGTTTCCGCGTGACAGAACCCACCTTCTGCCGGTTTGGCTCAGGCGATCCCTTAGCAATCTTGGCAGACTGCTTCAGCAACACCGCGGCAGGAGGCATCTTGGTGACAAACGAGAAAGACCGGTCCGCATATATGGTAATAATGACCGGAATGACAGTGCCTGTCTGGTCCTGTGTTCTGGCATTAAATGCCTTACAGAATTCTGCAATATTCACCCCATGCTGACCCAGAGCAGGCCCTATGGGTGGGGACGGATTGGCCTGTCCCCCTTTCACCTGAAGCTTTATGGACCCGATGATCTTTTTTGCCATGGCAACCTTCTTTCAACCTGCACTTTTTCAATCCATATCTGGTAAAAACGCAAAGGATATGGGGTTGGGACTACCACCCGCAACCTATCCCTGAATTCCCCAATCCCCAATCTCTAAACCTTGTTCACCTGAATAAAGTCCAATTCCACAGGTGTGGGCCGTCCGAATATGGTGATAGAGACCCGCAATTTCTCCTTGTCGGGCCGTATTTCCTCCACAACCCCCTGAAAATTGGTGAACGGACCATCAACGACCCGCACCTCGTCTCCCTCTTCAAAGCTGTATCGGGGTTTAGGTCGACTGACCCCTTCTTCCATCTGACGGACAATCTGCTCCGCCTCTTCATCAGAGATCGGTGTCGGATTGATCTCGCCCCCTACAAACCCGGTGATCTTTGAGGTGTTTTTTACCGTGTGCCAGGTGTCTTTGTTCAGGGCCATCTGAACCAGTATGTAGCCCGGATAGAACTTTCGCGAGGAGGTCTTTTTCTGACCTTTCCTGAGCTCTACCACCTTTTCCGTAGGCACAAGGATTTTGCCGAAATAGTCCTTTTGTCCAAGCGCTTCGACCCGTTCCTCCAGATTCTTCTTTACCTTGTCCTCAAACCCGGAATAGACATGAACAATGTACCATTTTAATTCCACACAAATACCCTATCCGACAACATTCCGAATGATTTTGATGAGGCCGAAATCCACCAGCCCCAGAAAAAAAGCCACCAGGAGCGTCAGAACAATGACAACGGCCGTAGAGGCCAAGAGTTCTTTCCGCGTCGGCCATTTGACTTTTTTGAGTTCGACCTTGGCTTCCCTCAAAAACTGGCCTGCCTTGCCGATGAACCGTCCTATGGCGCCGGAATCGGCATCTGGAGCTTTCTTTGGCATTTTCTGTATAGCCCGAGGGGCCTTTTCCGTCGAAGACTGGTTTTCTCCAGACCTCTTGGGTTGCCCATTAACTGTCTCGTTGACCTTTGTGGAGGCAGTACCGTTGTTTTTGGGGCCCCTCTTGCCTTTTATTTTCTGGCTCTGCTTTTTCATGTGAATACGGGTAACCAATTACGGGTTCAAAAGTTCAGAGGTTCAGGGGTTTCAGGTTACGTTCTTGCAACAGGCCCCTTTAGTTGGCTCTACTGGACCTGTGAACGCTTACAGATAGCGGAATTCCTTTCCTGCCGACTGTCGAATATGCGGCATGCTGGTCTATGAAATCAACGCCCATCGAAAATCCCGAAATCCCGCGCAGACCCATCAACGAAAATGGCAGGCCAGGAGGGATTTGAACCCCCATCACCCGGATTTGGAGTCCGGTGCTCTAACCGTTAGAGCTACTGGCCTGCATTCTTTTACCCAACCTATTTGGTTTCCTTGTGAAGGGTATGGGTCATGCAGAAAGGGCAATATTTCTTGAAGGTCAACTTGTCCGGCGTCTTTCGCTTATTCTTGGTCGTCGTATAGTTCCTGTTTTTGCATTGCTCACAGGATAAGGTGACGATATCGCGCATTTATTTAATGTCTCCCTTATTCGATGATCTCGCTGATAACGCCCGCGCCAACGGTCCTTCCACCCTCGCGGATCGCAAACCGCAACTCCTTCTCCATCGCTATCGGCGTGATCAGAGAAACCTCCATCGAC
>JAUPKI010000199.1 GCA_030837545.1 Thermodesulfobacteriota bacterium
GGCAAAAAGTGGCCGGACGCGCGGTCGCAGCCAGAGGTTGAATGACCGCGATGACAGGGGCCAACGTACCATTGCTCAAACCAAACAAACTTTGAAAGGAGGAATACCATGAAATCAGGCACAAGGGATAAGACAGAAGGCACGTTTCACCAAGTGAAGGGTAAGATCAAGGAGATCGCCGGGAAAGTAAGCATGAATGATGACTTGGAAGCCGAAGGCAAAGAGGAAAACAAAAGCGGCAAAGTCCAAGAAAAGATTGGCGAGATCAAGAAGGTCGTTGGGAAGTAAACAGAGATTTGCATAAATAGTTTTTGACTGCGTCTGAAAAGGAGTCGAACATGCTTTGGACCATATTTGTGATTCTCTTGATTCTGTGGGGGCTTGGCTTGATGACCGGCTACACGATGGGTGGCGTCATTCATGCCCTGCTGGTCATTGCCATCATCGTGGTGGTAATCCAGGTTATTCAAGGACGAAGATCATTGTAACCATTTGGACCCTTGCCGGACAAGGCAAGGTATTTACAGAAAGGAGTAAGTGGTATGAAAAAGAGGAACAGGTTTATCGGGTATTTTGTCCTTCTGATGCTGATCGCAGCCTTTTCGGCCTGTGGATCGACGTCCAAACAGACAACTCCAGGTGAATACGTTGACGATTCTGTCATCACGACCAAGGTCAAATCCCTGCTGGCGGAGGATGATTTTCTCAAGTCATTCCAGATCGGTGTGGAAACCCGCAAGGGCATCGTTCAACTGAGCGGCTTCGTTAATTCTAAGCAGGCGGTCGACAAAGCGGGTCAAATCGCAAGGAGCGTCAAAGGGGTCACATCCGTAAAGAATGATCTGATCGTGAAATAGTGACACCAGGGAATTTATGTTTGCCGTATGATAAGGAAAGGATCATCCATCGTTCCGACAGGCGTGTTGACCAACCCGTTCGTGGTAAGTGTGTAGTGAAAAAATGGGACAGCAAGAAGAGGGTTCCCTGTTTTGGAAACAACAATTCATTCAAAGGGAGGACAGAATTATGAAAGAAAAATTGATTTTGCTGGTGCTGGGGTGTGCTGTGCTCTTTATCATGGCTGGGTGTGCCCCAACGTCCCACTTCGGTGTCCCCAACCAGACTATAACGACCCCTGCTGCGTTCGGGGAGACCGAGGCAGCCATTGCGAGTGCCGAGAGATCTCAAGGGGCAAAGTATTGCCCGGAAAAGATCGCCAGGGCCAAAGAACTCGGTAAAAAAGCAGCGGAGACTCATTGGGCCTGTCGCTCTGCTGAGGCTATGGTACTTCTCGCCGAGGCCAGAAAACTGGCAAAAGAGGCGGAATCTTGTCAGCCTCCTGCAACGGTAACCCCAACACCGCCTCCATCGCCGCCGCCTTCATCGGCGCCGCCGCCACCGCCGGCAAGGCAGCCCATCAGCTTCCACTCGATACACTTTGACTTCGACAAATCGAACCTGAAGCCAGAGGCCAAGGTCGAGTTGGATCGGGCCGTGAACATCATTCAGAATAACCCTGGTGTGGTGATCCAGCTCCAAGGCAACACCGACTCTGTTGGGACCCCAGCGTATAACCAGGCGTTGGGCAACAGACGGGCTAAGGCAGTATTCAACTACCTGAAATCCAAGGGCATCAATCCTAACCTTCTCAACGAGGTGAGCTTTGGCGAAACCAAGCCCGTTGCCACAAATGCGACAGATGCAGGCCGGGCCCAGAACCGCCGCGTGGATTTCGTTATCCTCAAATAGGTCATCTATGATCTGAGGGCATCTCCCATGCGATGAGGCTCCACCCTGATCGTTCTTCCTCGGGTGGCGCCTCATTTACACCCGATCAAAACGGAGAAAGCCGGCAAGCTGAACAGGGGAGTCAGCGACCTCCGGCAAGAGAAGAACCTTATTTGTCATTCCTACGCAAGGTCTGGCAAAACACATAGACCCCGGATCGTATTCCATGGATTGGGGAAATCCTGGCTCATGCAGAGCTTAGAAAGGAGGAGAGATACCATGCAAATCAGTCTATCGCCACAGCCGGTGGTTGCTCTAATCGCGGGGATAGCGATTCTCCTTGTCCCGAAGCTATTGAATTACATCGTTGCCATCTATCTCATTATATTTGGCATTCTCGGGTTGGTCCGAATTTAAGTGAAGACGCCGTTTAAAAGTATCAGCTCAATAAGTGGAGGCAATAATCATTTTGATCCCAGTTTTCATCGCAAAGGCGCGGGGAACGCAAAGGAAAAAACAGCTCACTCTGCGACCTTTGCGTCTCCGCGGTGATATATCATTTCTCGTTGACGCCCCGATTCTTTAAGAAGATACGTTTAAGAGGAGTCGAGCATGCTTCGGACCGTCTTTGTGATTCTTTATCGTTCTGTGGCTGCAGGGATTGGTTAAGTGATGATGTCTATGGGTATCACCACGTGTCTCAATATTACCGGTCGCCTTTGCGCCGCATCTCTGTGTCTCATGCTCCTTTTCCCACTTCCCCATGTGGCGGCTTCGGACAGGGCCGGCGATGAATTTCTGACCGGCTATGTTGCCTCCATCCTTGAGAGGGACCTACACTGGGGGAGAAATAGCTATATGTTGAAGATTGTCAACGGAGTTGCCACGATTACCTTGTTTAAAGATGACCCGATACGACGGGAGGAGGCCGACAAGGAGCTTCGCAATATCGACGGGCTGCAGAGGATAGCGATTGTGGTGAAGCCTGCGGACGCGGGCGAGCCTGGCGCGGTAAGCAGATTTACCGGGATAACCGGCGAAGGGGAAGCCTTTCCAACGGGCGACGTGTTCCGGCCAATCATCGCCGACCCGAAGCAGCCCCAGTTCTTTGTCAGCATCAACCGCTTCAACTCATCAGATATCCAGTACACCATGGCGTCAGTCGGCTTCGGAGAGACATTCGGCCTGTACAGGTTCTTCGGCAGCCGTGAGGGGGACGGCCTGCAACTGAGCGTGGAGGGCGCCCTTTTCGCCCAATTCAACATGAGCACCCCCTCCTTCGACCTCATCAACGCAGATTACACCATCGGCATTCCTGTCACCTACCGGCATGGCGACAATTCGCTCCGCTTCCGCATGTATCACCAGAGCTCCCACCTGGGAGATGAATTCCTCAAGAGTATTAATCCTCCGGAACGGGTTAACCTCAGCTACGAAGCCATTGAACTCATGTATTCCCGCGAATGGCGCGGATGGCGAGTGTACGGCGGCGGTGAGTACCTGATCCACAAGGAACCGGGAGATCTAAAACCGCTGAGCGCCCACTGGGGGATCGAGTATCGCGCCAGCGAGCCGCTGGTGTGGAACGGCAGGCCGATTGGCGGGGTGGATATGAAGAGCTTCGAGGAGCATGACTGGGCCATCGATACCAGCGTCAAGGCTGGCCTCGAGTTCGGTCATCCCAACCCAGGGCAGCGTCGCCTGCGCCTCATGGCCGAGTGGTACAAGGGGTTTGATCCGCGCGGCCAATTTTACAGGAATAAGGTTGAATACTATGGCATGGGGGTGTCTCTGGGATTCTGACAGAGTTTGTAACGGTTAGAGAACGAAATCGGCCGAATCAGGAAAAAGTATGGGATGCGCATTATAGAACGGCGCCCAAGAACTTTGACAAAAAGGTATCGGCTTCCGGGGGTACGGAGGTGAAATGGATCAGCAAGGCAGGGGGGGATTCTGAGAGACAACCCACCACTTTGCCGTAAAGGTCATCAGTAATTTCGTGGTCGCAGGGGTCGTACAGGGAAATCCGCAGGTTCGCCAAAAAGGAGGGTAGGACCTCAGAGTGAATTTCGGCCATATGATGGGCTATTTTGGTGATGGCGCCCCCATGCCCCAGTTCTCCTGTATGTTTCCAATCCACCACGGTAAACTGGACGGGGAGCCCTTGCTTGAGTTCTATCCACGTAATCTCTTTTTTCGGGGGCAGAAAGAGCTGAAAATCACCTCCAATACCTCCCACTTCATGGATGGTCAGCGGTTTCTTAACCCCTTTGGGCATAACCTTCATGGCAGTGTCTATCCGACAGATATCGCCACATTCGTATAAGGTGCTTTCTGAAATAAAAATTTGCCCGCCTACCGTATAGGACTCAATGCGGGCCGTGAGGTTGACCGAGCGGCCCACTACGGCATACTTGGTTCTATTCTTGGAACCGATGTTGCCCATCACCACATCGCCGGTGTTGATGCCTATGCCTAAGGCTACCTCGGGGTACCCGGACCGGCGATTTCGTTCATTGACCGAGGTCATGGCCAGTTGCATTTCCACGGCGCACGCCACGGCTCGCAGTGGATCGTCGGGGCGCAGGATGGGAGCCCCAAAAATCACTAAAATCCCGTCCCCGATGAATTCGTCGATGGTGCCTTGGTACTTCTGGATGATTTCCGTCATGGTCTCCAAATAGATATTGATGATCGCCACCACGTGCTCAGCGGGAAGACTCTCACTCATGGAGGTGAAGCCGCGCAGATCGGCCATGAGAATAGTAGCACGCCGCTTTTCACCCTCTATTTTGAGTCCACCCTCCTTCAGAATCGTGTCAACGATTTCATCCGAGAGGTACCTGCCGAAGGTCTCGCGAATAAACCGGTTGCGCCGTCCAAGGGCGACGTTGAGTTCAATCAATTGTTGCTGTTGCTCTACTCTTAGATTTCGCAGCCGCTTTTTTTCCAGAAAGTCACCCACTCGATTTCTCAGCAGCACCGGGTCGAAAGGCTTGGTTAAATAGTCTTCCGCCCCCAATTCAATGCAGCGGACCACGCTGTCCATCTCATGCAAGCCGGAAATCATAATGACCGGCAGATCCCGCCAGGTTTCGGAATTCTTCAGGTGTTGGAGCACCTCATACCCGGTCATTTCCGGCATCGTAGTATCGAGGAGCACCAGGTCGAAAGCGCTGGTGGCGATCATCTCCAGGGCCTTCCGGCCATTGTGCGCCACCTGCACCGTATGCCCTTGACGCTCCAGATAACGGGACAGCAGGTCGCGGTTTACGCCATCATCATCCACCACAAGTATCGAATCGCTTTCATTGCCGGTTACGGCAGCGCTACCCTGAGTTAGTCCCCGGAGACTAACCGCCATCGTATCAGGGTTGACGATGTTAGCGTCATTCACCATATAGTTGTCGCCCATCTTGTGGAATTGTTGATAGCAGGACTTCCTTTTTTGTGTGAAGAGTATAACGAAATAGATCTGGTGTGTCAAATTGAATGTAACGTCATGGGGTTGTGGAGCCAACTGTCTGGCTTTCCTCAACGCATCCCTCAATATGTGGAGGTTCCACCAAATATTGAGGCAAAATCCATCGGTTCGCCCTTCCCTGCGCTTTTCCCCCATTCATCTAATCCACTGTTATTACAGGATGATTCCAGATTCTTTCCTTTTCCGGTTCTTGGCAGGCCACTTGCAATTACAATTTGCATGATTCTGGTCATCATACGAATGGCGGGTTTACCTCCCATAGTCCGAGGTGCTTGACAAGATCCCGCCCATATCGATCCGGCTCCACGGTGGAGCGCAGATTTATCCCGGGAAGGCGAATCATCATGAAAAAAGTTGGAATGATGCTCGGTGCAGGAATTCTTCTGGCCATAGTGCTCTTCGGATGGTGGGTCTTCAGCCGCCCCGAGCGCGGCACGACCGGTTCGGTCAGCACTAATTTCCGCTGGCTCGGACCCAACGACAAGATCGTGGTCGATGGCTTCGACGATCCCAAGGTCCAGGGCGTGGCCTGCCACATCAGCCGTGCGCAAACGGGAGGCGTGAAGGGGGGATTGGGCGTGGGGGAGGATACGAGTGACGCCAGCATCGCCTGTCGCCAGGTCGGTCCGATCCGGATCGTCGGCGAAC
The DNA here is from genome assembly GCA_030837545.1 of Thermodesulfobacteriota bacterium. Taxonomy (GTDB): domain Bacteria; phylum Desulfobacterota; class DSM-4660; order Desulfatiglandales; family Desulfatiglandaceae; genus AUK324. The sequence goes on from JAUPKI010000199.1 coordinate 5,861, forward strand.
TCAAGGACGGCGAGCGCGTTTTCGATGAACACCGCAGCCTCGTGTTCAAGTCGCTTCAGGTCGTGCGCTTCTTCGACCGCGAGCGCAATGTGCTGGTTTACGTTGCTTACAGCGATCGGGTTCTCGCCGGCAGCCCGAAAAACAGCATCAGCACGGTGCCGATCATGGGGTGGCCGGCGCCATAGTTCGCGAGGGCATGTGAAGGCCGCTCTTTCTCGCACTATAGCGCCAAAGGGAAAGCTTCATTGTGACCCATACCACCCTCACTGCCGAGGAGGTGGCTGTCAAGTGTGGAGTCGACATGGCAAGGCATGAATGAAGCCGTGTTGAAGCTGAAAGAACAAGGGCCTTCGGGAGAATGAATGGATGAGTACGGTGTCGTCAATACTTTTCTCCGGCACTTCACGATGAGCCGAATTGCAACCAACGAGGAGTAACAAATGGGAATTTCTCTAAGGCCTAAACATCTGAAACGATACAAGGACATTGCTCTGCTTTTGATCAAGCATGGACGGTCCGACGTTGTGAAACATGCCGGGCTGCAAGACGCGCTGGAACCGGATGCATCGGTAGAGACAACAACGGGCGAGTCAAAGGCGGAAGAACTGGCGCAAGACCTGGAGAAGATGGGGCCGACCTATATCAAGCTCGGTCAACTTCTGTCCACTCGCGCGGATTTCCTTCCTCCTGCCTATATTCATGCGCTGACACGATTGCAGGACAAGATCGAGCCATTTCCGTTCGAACAGGTGGAAGCAATCGTCTCTGGCGAGTTGGGAGTGCGGATCTCAAAAGCATTTTCAGAATTTGACGCAAAACCTCTGGCGACGGCATCGTTGGGCCAAGTCCATCGCGCGGCAATGCATGACGGTCGAGTGGTGGTGGTGAAGGTGCAGCGGCCTGGAATTCGAGAAATCATCGCGGAGGACATGGAGGCGCTGGAAGAGATCGCGGGGTTTTTGGATAAGCACACGGAGTGGGGCAGACGGTACGAGTTCGGCAAGATGCTCGATGAATTTCGCAGGAGCCTGTGGCGTGAGCTGGACTATCGCCAGGAAGCGCGCAATCTGAGCACTCTAGGCGCAAACCTGCTGGAATTTCCAGGGATCGTCGTGCCGACGCCGATCGAGGATTTTACGACCTCCCGCGTGTTGACCATGGAATTCATCCGCGGAAAAAAAATCACGGAACTTAGCCCGTTGGCTCGTTTGGATTTTAAGGGAGCAGATCTGGCGGAAGAACTTTTTCACGCCTATCTGAAGCAAATTCTTGTGGACGGCTTTTTCCACGCTGATCCTCATCCAGGCAACGTCTTCCTCACGGACGATCATCGCATTGCCTTGCTTGACCTGGGCATGGTGGGTCACATCACGCCGCAGTTGCAGGAGAACCTGCTTCAGTTGCTGCTGGCGGTGAGCGATGGCCGCGGCGATGATGCCGCAGGCATCGCGATCAAAATCAGCGAGCCGAAAGAAGATTTTTCAGAGAATACGTTCCGCCAGCGAGTGGCGAGTCTGGTAAGCGAGCATCAAGAATCGAAAATGGACCAGATTCAAGTGGGACGAGTCGTCCTGGAAATCACGAAAATTTCGGGTGATAACGGACTGCGGGTACCCGCCGAGTTGACCATGTTGAGCAAAACGTTGCTGAACCTGGACTTGGTCGGTCAAACACTTGACCCTAAATTTGATCCCAACGCTTCAATTCGGCGCAACGCGGAAAAGATTATGCAGCAGCATGTGTGGAAAGCGCTCTCTCCGGGCAATGTGTTCGGCAACTTGTTGGAGGTGAAAGATCTTCTGGGTCGGCTCCCAAGTCGACTCAATCGGATTCTCGATGCGATCGCGAATAACGAGTTGAAGCTAAAGGTGGATACGATTGACGAGGACGTAATCATCGAGGGACTTCAGAAAATCGCGAATCGCATTACCCTGGGTTTGGTGTTGGCTGCGTTGATCATCGGCGCAGCTTTATTGATGCAGGTGGAGACTTCGTTTCGTATCTTTGGGTATCCTGGTTTCGCGATCTTATGTTTTCTGGGCGTGGGTGGAGGCGGTCTCTTCCTTATTATTCGCATTCTGATGCATGATCGCCCTTCGAAAAAGTAAGGTTCAAACGCAACCATTGCGTGCTTTCCTTCCGCATGCCGAAGGCGAACCCTCATCTCTTCCACATTCTCATCCCCAGCCCGGATTCAAGCCGAACAGCCGGCACGTCGCCGAGGTATCGGAGAGTGTGATACCGGAGACCGAAACCTAATCTGTGTGGCGCAGGGCGCATCAGAAGTGATAGGAGAGGCTGAGGGAACCGAACATATCGGCACTGTCTTGTCCTTCCAATTCCCTGGTTGGGAAAATCTGGATATAGGTCAATCGAAAACGGCCCAATTGGACAGCCAGGCCTGCCTTAAGGTCGCCGACAAACAGCTCATTATCAACGGAGTGGCTGAAGGACAACCCTGCTGTGACCCGTATTGTTTCAAACAATCAGATCACCCTGTTGCAAAACGGCGAAGCTTATTTCCCGGCGATCGAAACGGCGCTGGACCGGGCGATGCATGAAATTTATCTGGAAAGCTATATTTTCGAAAATGACAATACCGGACGACGCATTGCGGAAGCGCTCAGGCGGGCGGCCTTTCGTGGCGTAAAAACCCACGTTCTGATCGATGGCTTCGGCTCGATGAGTTTGTCGAAAACCATGGTCGATTACATTGAAGCGGCTGGCGTAATGATACTGAAGTTCCGGCCCAAGACATCGCCCTGGACGTTGCGGCGCCGGAGGTTACGCCGCTTGCACCGGAAAATGGTGGTCGTGGACCAGACGATTGCATTTGTCGGAGGCATTAACATTATCGACGACATGGATATGCCTGGTCAAACATCGCCTCGTTATGATTACGCCGTAAGTGTGGAAGGCCCCCTGGTGGAAGAAATTCATGATTCTGCCCGCCGGGTCTGGACGCGAGTGGCCTGGAGCCGCTTTCGTACTAACTGGGGCCCGGACAAAGACAGACAAGCGACTTCAACCGAACCCATGGGCCGTATGCGCGCAGCTTTTCTGGTCCGGGATAACATCCGGCACCGCCGCGATATTGAAGATGCCTATCTGCACGCTATTGAACAGGCGAAATTCGAAATAATTCTTGCAAATGCCTACTTTTTCCCTGGATTAAATTTTCGTCATGCACTTCTGGATGCAGCCGGGCGCAGTGTCCGGGTGATTTTGCTGTTGCAGGGAAGGGTGGAATATCGATTGCTCCATTATGCCTCGCATGCCCTATATGGCAGTTTTCTCGATGCAGGGATAGAGATCTACGAATATCACAAGAGCCTTATGCACGCCAAGGTTGCTGTGATTGATGAACATTGGGCTACTGTGGGATCCTCAAATCTTGACCCTTTTAGCTTGCTGCTTGCTCTTGAGGCAAATATCGCTGTGGTCGATGAAGACTTTGCCAAAAAATTAAAGTATAGTCTGGAGCTGGCTATCAAGACAGGGGCGCGGCGGATATTTGAAAATAACTGGAGAACGCAGACCTTCGGCATGCGTCTAACGAGCTGGCTGAGTTATGGCTTGGTGCGATTCATGACAGGAATGACGGGGTATGCCCAGGGGAAACAGTCCGGCCAGGAAAAGTGACTCTGGAGGAACAAGAGAGACGAGTAGCCCTTGTTCCTATCGAACATTCAGAACAGGTGTCACAGCTTGATCTAAAAGAATAGACGGGGCCTTCGAGCGCTCCAAGGTCCTTTCGGAATACCTTGAGAGCGCGGATGCATAAGCTCGGGATACTCCGGCCGGAGACCAAGGAGCGAGATTGAGAACCGGCTCTCCTAAAGGGTCCCCTCAATATGTGGAGGTTCCACCAAATATTGAGGCCAAACCCATCGGTTCGCCCTTCCCTACGCTTTTCCCCCATTCATCTAATCCA
>JAUPKI010000200.1 GCA_030837545.1 Thermodesulfobacteriota bacterium
CATCTCTCTTTCGCCGGGAGGAGAGAACCCCGATCCAGCCGGAAAGGGAAGATCGTTTGCTGCCCCGTGAGGCAGGCGGGGGCGGAGGTGAGAGCGCTCTTACAAAGAGGGAACCCGACGGCGATGTCCTGACGAGGGAAAGGGAAGATCTCGAACAGGAGTTACTGAGGAGCGAAGAACTCGAAATTCGGTCGCCCAGACCTAAGCTGACAGGCTATTTTGTCAAGGTTGCCATGTTCGTCATGGCCCTGCTTCTTCTCTTGGCCGGCACCCTGAAGGGCCTGATACCGCTCCGATTCTATTTCTTCCTAACAATCTTTATCCTGATTCTCTGGAATCCCATGGAAAGCCTGTTCATCTCCATTATCATCGGGCTGTCTGCCCTCCTTGCGCCGATACTGGGGTAGAGGTGGGGATCTGACTTCTGACCTCTGGTCTTTTCGGACTGCGCGGTCCAGTGTACACCTTCGAGACAATAAGGAGGCGCCCTTTAATGTCCATTTCCTACAAGACGGCACATGAACTGGCCAGGCTGATCCGCACCATGGAGCTTTCGCCGGTGGAGGTGATGAGAAAGACCCTCGAGAGGATCGAGGCCGTAAATCCCCTCATCAATGCCTTTGTGGCCATGCGGGCGGAGGAGGCCATAACAGAGGCAAAGGAACTGGAGGCGCGGATTGGCAGAGGTATGGAGCCTGGCCCGCTGGCAGGGGTTCCAGTGGGCGTCAAGGACCTGGAAGACGTGGAGGGGATGGTCACCAGCTTTGGGTCGATTCCATATAAAGACCATGTGGCGGTTCAGGATTCGGTTCAGGTCGCCCGGCTGCGGCGTGCGGGGGCGATTGTTGTGGGCAAGACCAATACCCCGGAATTCGGGTTCACGGGGTTTACAAAAAATCGGCTCTACGGCGTCACCCGAAATCCATGGAACAGGGAGCGGACCCCCGGCGGGTCAAGTGGGGGATCGGCCGCGGCCGTTGCGGCCGGTATGGTCCCCATCGCCACCGGTTCGGATGCGGGGGGCTCCATTCGCATCCCGGCCTGCTATTCCGGGTGCTTCGGCCTGAAACCCACCTTTGGCCGAATCCCCTTAGGGCCTTTGGCCCGGCTCTACATGACCCGCACCTGGACCCTGGGACCCCTCACTATGACCGTGGAGGATGCGGCCCTCTACCTGGATTGTACGGCAGGGACCCATCCGGCAGATCCAGACTCGCTCCCCCGACCGTCCCTTTCCTATTGCGATGCACTCAAGGCACGCCCCAGGGGATTGAAAATCGGGTTCAGCCCTGACCTGGGATACGCCCGGGTCCAGAAAGACGTGATGTCCTTGGTGGAGAAGGCGGCGGCCTCATTTGACGCGATGGGCCATCCGGTGGAGATCTGGAAGGGTGCCCTCCCTGACGTGAGCCAGGCATGGTCGGATCTCATGAACTGGGAGTTATATGGCCAGCTTCACCACGATCTGGAAAGGATTCGGCCGGAGTTGGGACGGACCCTTGTCGAATCGTTAGACAGCGTCAAAGCCCTTTCCATTGCCGACCGCCTGAGAATCCAGGAGGTCCGCACCGCGTTGAACCGGGTCCTGTGGGAGGTATTCGATCAGTTTGATCTCCTCCTGACGCCCACTATGCCGACCGAGGCCTTTGCAGCCAAGGGGCCCCCGCCCGAAGAGGTTGACGGCCACCCGATCCCCCTCTTGGGGGCCGCGGCATTTACCTACCCGTTCAACCTCTCCGGCCACCCTGCCGCAACCGTCCGCGTGGGGCTGACCGAATCGGGGCTTCCCGCAGGTCTTCAGATTGTCGGCCCAAGACACAGGGATGATCGGGTCCTCCAGGCCGCCCATCTCTACGAGGAGGCATTCCCTTGGAACGACCACTGGCCGGACCTTCATATGGATGTCGCCCGGGGGTGAGGGGGTTGCCCGCCCGTGATGGAACGTTTTTGGAAGTGAAATAATCTCTCAAAAATTCAAATGAAAAGAAGGATGGATGACATGAAACAAAGATGGGTGATGTGGGTGCTCTTGGGCGTCTAAACAATGGCGTCAATCCCGACGCCATTGAGCGATTCCAGTGTGTCGGCTACCAAGCGGATGTCGCGTTTTTTGTTCAAGATGCTTCCATGCTGGGGTGCTATCATATCCATATCCAGCTCTTTGATCTTTCGGATCGCATGCCGAAGCGCCTTTTCGCAGGGCATGACAGTTTGGTGAAACCTGATCAGGCCCGGGAGAGGGCAATCGGTCTTACCCTTAGGGCAGTTTCCATAATCATTGCAGGTATAGCATGCCTCTTCCAATTGCAGAAAGAGGTCCCAGTGTGATGAAAAACTCCCAAACAGATCGCTGGTAAAAAGGGTTCGGGTCTTTTCATCATAGGTGACAAAGCTCCCCTGGCTGTGGGCGTAAGGGGTTGATATGAACCGAAGCGATCTGTTGTTGAATGAAAATTCGAAATTATGCTCATTAATGGAGGATAGGACCTGATATTTGTCTCTATGAATGTAGTAGGAGAGAAAATATGTGTTGCTATTTTCCGATAAGACCCTGAGTGTTGTGTTGTCGCACATGTCGATAAAATTGGGCATAGAACCGCATAGATCCGGATCATAATGCTGATAAATCAAGGCGACGATCTGGCCGGGATCGATTCCGGCCTGAAGGATCTTCATCATGACCACGGCAAAGTCCGTCCGGCTTCCGGCGTCGATCAGGACTGCCTGGTCATTCTCGACGATCAGATAGGGGTTGCAAAAGAGGGTCGTGTTTTCGTCTCGAAAACCGACCCAGAAAACGCCTTCCGCAATTTCCACCGGCCTGTCGTATTTCCCGTAACTATCCATAGGTACGCTCCTCCCCATCCGTAGAACATGCGGTTGAAACCCCGTCTACGGGCAAATCACCCGACAAAAAGAGGTTGTTCGAATCAGTCTATGGGTTCGCCTTGTCTTTTTCCCTCTTGACAAAATAGGCCTTCATGCTGGGCTTGTTCTTGAGGGCCACGAGCCCTCTTTCTTCAAATTCCATGTGCCCTCTGGTTTGCAGGTAGGTCGTTTCCGACACGTTGATCCTTCCCGGCTCACCCGATGATTCAAATCGGGACGCAATATTGACGTCGTCGCCAAACACATCGAACTGCATCCGGTCTCTTCCGACCACGCCAGCCATCACCCTTCCGGTATGGATGCCCACACGCATGTCAAATGGAGGGTCGTTTTCCCCGTTGAAGTCATTTAAGTATCGAAAGAGTTCCATAGCGGATCGAAGGGCGCACAGGGCGTGGTCGCTGATCTGGATCGGCGCCCCGAAAACCGCCATATAGGCATCGCCGATCGTCTTGATTTTTGTTCCCCCGTGTTCATCGACAATTTGATCAAACCCGGTGAAAAGGCGGTGCAGGGTGTTTATGAGCCGTTCCCCGGAGATCTTTTCAGCCAACCGGGTGAACCCCACAAAATCAGAAAAAAGGATGGTGCATTCATAGACACGCGGGCTAAATCGGTTTTCGTACTTGATTTCTTCGGCCACCGATTCTGGAAGGGTATTTTTGAGGAGCGAGTCCACCCGTTTCTCCAACATCACGTAGCTGTGGATCAATTCCTTCAATAACCGTTTCTGAAGTCGGTCGTCTTCGATGGTAGCCAGTGAATCCAGATAGCCCAGCATCGCACTGCGGGCTGCAATGGAGTCAAACTCGGAGCCGTTGCATATGTTCAAATAGGGTTTTGTTTTCATCCGACAGTCTCTCGGTTGAGGCGCCTCTCATGGAGGTCTCGTGAAAACCGCCGGCTGGGGTATGTTTCCCCGGCACAGCGCGAGTAAAAAGAATACCAGCTTTGCCCTTTATTTTCAATCCTGCTTGAGGGTGTCGTTTTCGTTTTCGGTTAACATTACAGGCCGACCTATGAGCTGAGACAGGGGGTAAACGGAGAAGCCCCTCTCTCTTACGCCGGACAGTATCAGTTCGATTTCATCTAACCAGTATGAAAAAAGGGTCTCATCCCCGGGCCATATATCATGCAGGGCTATGATATCATCGGGGCGGAGGCGTTTCAGGATTTTTTTTGAGAGATTTTGAATCCACCGGTTCCCAGCATCCATGGCCCGGCAACTGAAGCTTACATTGTATATACCTAATTTTCGGAGAACTTTCCATAGCCTTGGGTTTGTAATGCCGACCGGTGGTCGGAAGGCCAGGGGCGTAATCCCGAATTTCCCTAATATATCCTGCGTGGATTGAATCTCTTTCATCAGGGCCTTGGCGCCTTTTAACATGATAAAGTTGTCATGACCGTAGGAATGGTTCCCAATGGAATGTCCGAGTGACAGGATTTCCATAATCAGTTCGGGATGATGAGACGCCTTCTCTCCTGTCGCAAAAAATGTTCCTTGTACTTGATATTTTAGAAGGAGTCGAAGTAGTGCGGGGGTAGAGCGGGGATCAGGGCCGTCATCGAAGGTGATAGCAACGGCCTTTTTCCCCGACGTCCCTTTGCTCACGGTGGGAAGGAAGAAGCTGAAGCGTGGTAAAAACGGGGCTACAACGCAGAGGAGTAGAAATATCGCCAGGGGAACTACGGAGAGTTGCACGTCAATGAAGCAGAGCAGGACCGCTGCTGCGAATGAAACGAATCCTACCAGATGCGCGTATGAAAAATAAAAGTCTGTCAGGTGCAGGTTCATTTATTAACCGTAATCCCAGGAGCAACAGATATTCACTACGCCGCCTTTCCAATGAACCAGGCGGATTCTTCATTGGATTGGAGTGGTCTTGCCGGTTCGCAGGTAAAACCCGCATGAATGATCATCTCGTTGATCTTTTCAACAGATCTGAAATATGCCGGTGATTTGAACATACTCATCTTTATCGCCTGAATCTTCCACATCCAAGAGCCGCTTTTCTGAGGGGGAATAACGGCCCTGACCACCAGGGACCCTCCATATCGCAGATTCGCGCGGAGTCTCTCTAAGGTCATTTTCAGGCTATCATCATCTAAGAAATGTATGACATCCAGAATAATGGCAACATCTGCGGGCTCCGGGGGCGCGGGGACATCCGGCGCATTCCCGCATTGGACCACACCTCTCCCCCCGATTGCCATGGATGCAACCCTGACCCTCTCGGGATGGGGATCAATTCCATATACCTTTGCGTCCCGAAACCTTTCAAGAAGCCAGCAGGCAGGGACCCCATATCCGATGCCGATATCGATAATGGTTCGGATACTCCGGGAAGCGTCAAAAAAACGAGGCAGATCAGAAAACATGGGATCGAGCATCAGTTTAAAGCGGGCAAACAGCCTGGGATAGGGTTCCATTCTTTTATATCGTTCCAAAATGGGATTACGATTCTTGCGGGGGGGCTTCGCATCTTTCTCCTTTGCTCGGAACAGATATTTCAGGATGGGCGGCAAAATGAGAACTGCGCCGACAAGGGCATAGCTGATTCCAAGAAGCGAGGTCAACCCCGCACTTTTCAGCATGGAATGTTTTGCCAGCGTCAGGACCCCGAAACCGATGATCGTGGACGCGGATGCCATGAAAACCGTCATTCTTATAAGTTCGAAAGAAGGATGAGAATCGTCTCTGTATCTTTGATATGATCTGACAATATAGAGGGAATAATCGATCCCCATGCCGACAACGACGATTGACAGCATAAGCCCCGGTATATCCAGTGGGTGCCCGATGAGATTCAAGGTCCCTATCGTGCTGACGAGTGCAAACAGGATGGGCAACAGGGATACGAACGTTAGTTTGAAGTCAAGAAAGAAGAAGATGACAAGAATGACCACACTTATTCCCACCAGGAATAGCATCTTTGTGAAAGTGGAGAATAGGAGTTCCCCCATTCTCATGGAAAAGAGAGATGGATCAAATATTTTTCCAAAGGATCTGTAGGTTGCGTAAAATTTCTCGCCATCATATGACTCGCCTGGCGTGAGGCTCGCCAACTGAATCCACCCGGTTCCATCAGTCGTTTTTACGATTCCGAGAAAGTCTAAGAAGTTATCAGGGATATTCACCGCTCCCGGCGGATGGGCTGTCGTCGAAACCGTGTTATAAAAAGGCATAAAAACCCCGGACGCAAAACCCATTTCAGATGCGGTTTCAAGCGCCTTTTTTAATCCTGTTATCCTGTTGCCGGTCCAGAATCGTCTCCAGGCCTCTAAATTCTCTTTCCCTCTCTCTTTGCCAGGAAAAACCATTGATGGAACAAACCCGGAAGAAATGGCGCCGTCCGTCATATCCAGGTCCAACGCCTGTAGCAGCCTGTCTCCTTTATCCTGGATATCGTTGACGCTTTTTCCCTCTGTCAGCAAAAAGGTTTTGTGGAAGATGTCCCTTCCCCACACATCTGCCATCAGCTTTTCCGCGGCGGCCGTGTCTTCGCTGACCGTGTTCATGGCATTCAGGTCCACATTAAATACCGGTTTTGCGAAGAAAACCATGACAGCGGCAAAAAGAAATGCGGCACAGGCCCCCGTTTTCCCGAAAGAAAAGCATGACTCCACCATACGCCGAAGAGGCAGGACCTTTGGTCTTGCAGGGGGCATGGAAGGGAAGATCATCGGAAAAACCGTATGAACGAATATGAATGAGAAGGCGATGCCGAAGGCGGTAAATTGGCCGATCTGTTCAAAAAGGGGGAAGCCGGAGAGACTGAGGGCCCCGAAAGCGCCTATCGTGGTCAGAGCGGCGAGCAATCCAACGGCGCGTATCTCCAGGGCAGCATCCTTGCCGGATGTCCTGTGGGGCTGGTCGAGAAACAGCAGAAAGGCGATCGCATGGTCCACGGTGATGGATATGACGGCTGCGCCGAAACCGATGACCATGATGGAAATAGATCTGTGGAGGGTGGAGAAAACAAAAAACGCGCTTACGGTCCCGGCGATTGCCGGCAGAAAGCCAAAAAGACCGAGCATCGGTCTGGGAAAGGCAAGGATGAGGAGGAGTGAAATCCCAACGGTTACCAGGAGTATGGCCTTCTGAACATCCCGTTTTGCTATGATCTCGTTATCCAGGGCGGCCCGGTATGCGCCAACCGGGGTAAGGGTAATGCAATCTCCCTTTTCAGCGCAATTCCTGTTGATCTCATCTGTTACCGTGCTAAACAGATCCGCCAGCTTTTTGGCAAAGGCGGTATCGGTGCTGGAACCATTTGGGTGGGTGATTAGGAGGAGATGTTTTTTATCGGGTGATAAGATGTTGCCCTTGTAGATCTCTATTTCCTGCGATGGAGCAAGATGGGCCAGCCTGGCCAGGACCATGTTTCTCAGTCCCAAGGGATCTCTTGAAATGAATCGGGCCTGGCCGATTCCTCCCAAATTGAGCAATTCGGTTTGAATATCTTTCAATCTCTCGTGTATCGACGCAGGCTCCAGCAGCGGTTTCACCCTATCGTTAAGATCCCTTTCAGTAAACATGACAGGGAGGTTGTCCAGGATATGAGCGATCAGTTCAGGCATGAGATTCTGAAAGTTTCCCGTTCCAACCTCTTTAAAAAGCCCACTCTCCCGCAGCTTTCGTTCCACCAACTCTCCCCATTCGACAAGGGAATCCGGATCCCCTTTTGGATATCCGATATCAATGATGAGCCGATCCTGGATGGGATGATTCGCAAAAACATATCCCGCATCTGAGATGACAGGATCCTTTTGGGGTAGATAGCGGGTTATATCCGTATCGATCTCGATCCGATACAGGGCGGCAACGAAAAGAACCGCTATGATAAACAATGAAAGGGTCAGGGCCCGAAAATTAATTGTGATGGATTTCATCCTTGTAAGACCGCCATCATGCCAATCAGTATGAATACGACGAGGATATGGATTCCGATGATGAGTGTCTTGTTAACATGATAGAATTCGTTCATTTTCTGCAAACATCGAAGTCCTCCGCACAATCTTCTGAATCTGTCCAATGGGAGATACCTCTGGTTGTCTGAACGGGAATTGCTCTGAAATGCAAACGACGGGCAGATCGCGTAAAAAGAGTCATCCTTCAAGTCGCACAACATGTCGTCAAACGGTGCCTTGCGCCAGGGAATGGTCACCAGGCGCCTTGCGAACTGAGGGTTCAACACATACGCGTGACACAGGCTTCGGAACTGGACATTCAGGACAGACCTGTTTCCTGTTCTGCTGCTCCGTTTGACCATACATCCCAAGAACAATATGTTCCAGGTTGCATGTGTTGATATGAAATCAATCGAGTTCATGAGGGTCTCAGGGTCAAACCGATCAAAACAGATATCATCTTCGAAGATGACGATGTTGGCAGCGTTCGCCTGTAATCCTTTTCTCATGCAGAGGATATGGGACTCATAGATGCCCTGTTCACAATCAAAAGGATGTTTGTTTACAAGAACAAATTCAACTTTCCCTAACAGGCCGACAGCGTTGAACTGGACCTTGGCCTCTTTTCGCCGGTCTGGACGTTCAACCAAAGAAATACAGTAGATCTTGTCGAAATACTCCCAGCACACGGCAGATTCTCCGGTCCTGTTGCAACGGCGGCCAGGGTCTTAAAAGAAATCAGATGGAACCTGAAATAAAAACCGTCTTCAATGACGAACCATTTTTATCAAAAAACTTGATTGTAAAATGGCATTTAACTTAGAATCGGTTTCTCCAGAGAAGGTGGCTTGACATCTTCGATCATGGCGTTGCCCCTTTCGGGATGAAATTCGAAAGAAAAAGGAATCTTGTGCGGCAATGGTTTTACATAGTTCGGTAAAGGAATTCAACCCCATTTCGTTTGGACCTCCTGATTTGACGATCTTCTGAAAACCGACAGGCATGATGAACCGGGTAAA
>JAUPKI010000201.1 GCA_030837545.1 Thermodesulfobacteriota bacterium
CAGGCGTCCGTCTGACCGGCGAGGATGTGATGGAACACTGCAAGTCCATCGCTTCTTACAAAAGACCCCAGCATATTGAAATATGGCCCCCTGATCAGGCACTGCCGTTGACCCGAAGCACCAAAGTGGACAAGCTCAAATTAACGGAACTTGCTGGTCCCATTGTAGAGAATCTGAGAAGTAAGGGAAAGTGGGATGCAAACCCTGTGATGTGAGGGGGAACCATTTGTAATTGAATAACGTGACTGGCATCGCCGGAAACCAATGAACCCATTTCATCGAATGCCTGAACCATGCTCGAACATACATTCATACACATACCGGGTATCGGCCCAATGACAGAGCAGAGGATATGGAGCCGGGGGGTCCTCACATGGCAGCAATTTCTCGATCATGGAGACACCATCCTGTCGCCGGAACGGGATGCGTTCGTCGGCATGGAACTGGAGACATCCCTGGCGCATCGGGACGATATCTCATTCTTCAGTGACAGGCTTTCCATGGGGGAGAGGTGGCGGCTCTTTAACGCATTCAAGGACAGGGCCGTTTATCTCGATATAGAAACAACCGGATTACTCCAGGGTGCAGATGACATCACGGTGATCGGGATTTATGACGGAATCGAGGTCCAGACCTTTGTGAACGGCATCAACCTAAATGATTTTGAGATAGCCATCGCCAACTATGACCTCGTTATCACATTTAACGGCGCGACCTTCGATCTCCCCTTTATTCGACGCTGGCTCCCCGGCATATCCCTCCCCCCGGCCCATATCGACCTGAGGTCCCTTATGAAAAAGCTGGGATATACAGGCGGCCTCAAGAGGATCGAGAGAGCCCTTGGTATAGCGAGGGAACGCGACATCGAGGGGATAGACGGATACGAGGCCGTACGGCTCTGGCAGGCTTACCAGTGGGGGGATGACGCGGCCCTTGAGACGCTGATCCGGTATAACCGAGCCGATATCGTCAACCTGAAACCCCTGATGGATATCGGATACAGCGAGATGAAGAGACGACTATTTGGCCTGGACTGATAGAAAACGAGAACTTGTCAACCTTTTAACCCATGAACAAAAAAAAGCCCCTTCGGTTGGGAAGGGGCTTTTCACTGACTGCGATGCCTATTTCTTCTTGATGATTTTTCCCTGTGTCTCTCCGATCCAGTCCTTGAAGTCGCCCCAGAAGGACGGAGGCTCCAAGGTCCATTTGCATTCGGCCGTCTTATTCGAATTCATGCTCACGGCCTTGGCCGTATAAACGCCCGGCTCAATAGTGGGCTGACTGACAATGATGGTGGTCTCCATCTTTTCGTTGGAACCGAGTGTGGCCCGCAGCAGCTCGGTTGCCTTCACCAGCGTCTCCACTTTTGCGGTGAATTCGCCGCTGGGCCCTACCTCTGCGTCGGCGATAGGAACCTTCGCCACCTTGCCCTCTTTCTTGACTCCTAACAGTTCGATAAAAACCGAATCACCGGGCTCAAACCCCTTTCCCTTGAAGATCATCGGGGTTCCGGTCACGGTGGAGACATTCAGGCCAACGCTTCCCGGCTCTACGATCATCTGGGGCCCCTTGATGTTCGGGTCAAACGTTGCCGGAGCGGTAGCGCAGCCGGCAAGCAGGCCAACGATCAAGAGCGCCAACCCGGCCATGAGACACCTGGTATTTGACCATTCCTTTCTCATATAACTCCTCCTGTTCCTCTCCTCCCCAATTCGTGGAGGCCGAAAAAATCTTTGTTCACGCCATCCGACTATCTGCCCAGTTTCTTTAAGACCACATTGAGGTCCACATCCGAGGTCATCCAGCCCGATAGTTTCTCGGACTTGCCGCCTTCCCCGCACTTGCCCAGAAACGAAGCCCGGCTGCCCTGTCTCTGGTTCGGACCGTAGCTGATCTTGGGTCCGATCCCCTGAAAATCCTTAATGGACTCCATGGCCTTCACAAAACTGTCGGCCGTCAAGTCGCGGCCCGCCCTTTTCAGGGCCTCCACCATGGGCTCCACAAAAAGAATCCCTGCGGTGTAGAAGACCCCCCACCGTTCTTTGGGCGCGAATTTCTCCCGGGCGGCGTTGTACTTATCCATGAGGGGGTTGGTCGTGGCATCCGGCAATTCGCCAAATGAGGTAAAGATAACCCCCTTAAAAAGGCCCTTGGTGATCTGGAACATAATGGGCGTATCGCTCAGGGTGCTGGTGGTCATCCACTGGGGGGAGAAGCCCATCTTGGCCGCGGTGCCCAGAATGATGGCCCCATGTTTGGGAAGGAGCCAGAGCAGCACCACATCCGGATTCGCTTCTTTCAGCTTCATGCAGTGGGAGCTGAGATCCGTGTCCAGGGGCTCCACCGAGACCGAGGCCACCAGCTTCATCCCCAGTTTTTCAAGGGCATACTCCGCGCCGGCAACCCCTTCCTTGCCATAGTCGTCGTTCTGGTAGAAGATGGCAATGCGCTTCTTGCCCAGGGTCTTGACCGCATAATTGATCAGGATGCTCGCCTCGTCAATATACAGGGGATAATCAGCAAAGAGATACTTGGTGGGCGGATAGGCCCAGTGGGAAGAACCGGTGGCAGGTCCTACCCAGGGCACCTTGTTGGTGTCCAGGTATTTTTTTACGGCCATTCCAGGGGCCGTGCCCACGCCCGATGCCATGGCAAAGACCCCCTTGTCCTCGACAAGCTCCTTCACAATGGCCTTGGTCCTGGCCGGCATATACCCGTCATCCCGAAGGTAATACGTGATCTTCCGTCCGTGGATCCCACCCTCGTCGTTAATCATGTCAAAAAGCAGCCCACTTCCCCGTGCCACCGCGCCCCACAGGGCTGCGGGCCCTGTCT
This sequence comes from Thermodesulfobacteriota bacterium, assembly GCA_030837545.1. Classification (GTDB taxonomy): domain Bacteria; phylum Desulfobacterota; class DSM-4660; order Desulfatiglandales; family Desulfatiglandaceae; genus AUK324. The sequence continues at coordinate 2,839 of JAUPKI010000201.1, forward strand.
GGGGGCCATATTGACCGATGCGAATTTCCGTGTCGGTCACACCCCTTTGTTCGGCCATAGCGACAGGCGCCAAAATCAGAGACAACACCACCCAACATCCGAACATCATTACCAAGCCCTTTTTCATGTCAAACCCTCCTCCTTTTTTTCCGTTAGCCCGAATCCCGGGCAGCCTCACTTCCTTCCATACATGCCCTCGATCAAATCCTTGAAGGCCTCATTCACATATTTTCGCTTCACCTTCATGGTCGGGGTCACCTCCCCGTCCTCTTCATACAATTTCTTCGGGATAATGGTGAACTTCTTGATCTGCTCTACCCGGGAGAGGGTCTCATTCACCTTGTCCACCTCCTCCTGGATCAGCTTGTTAATATCAGGACTCTGGGTCAAGTCCTTGTAGGTGGAAAACTGGACCTTGTTGTCCTGGGCGTACTTGACCACATTGTCTTCATCAATCATGATCAGGGAGCTGATGAACTTCCGCTTGTCGCCGATCACCACCGCATCATTGATATACGGGCTGAACTTCAATTTGTTTTCGATGTACTGGGGGGTGATGTTTTTGCCCCCCGCGGTCACGATGATATCCTTCTTGCGGTCCGTGATCTTGAGGTATCCATCCTCATCCAGTTCGCCCACGTCGCCCGAGTAGAGCCACCCGTCCTTGATGGTCTCGGCTGTGGCCTCCGGGTTTTTGTAATAGCCCTTGAAGACCCCTGGGGATCGGACCAGGATCTCGCCATCCGGGGCAATCTTGACCTCTGTCTCGGTCAGGGGGGGACCCACGGTCCCGAACTTGACCTGACCGATTCGGGAGGCACAGGTCACCCCCGTGTCTTCGGTCTGCCCATATCCCTCGATGAGATTGACGCCAACAGACTGAAAGAAGTGAAGCACATCCGGCGAGATAGGGGCAGCCCCGGAATAGGCCACGCGCAACCGGTCAAATCCCAAACGCTCTTTCAATTTGCGGAAGACCGTTAGGCAGGCCAGTTGATACAGGGCCTCCAGATACAAAGGGACCTGTTTGAAATTCATCCGCAGGGTGGTCCGGCTCTTGCCGATCTTGAGGGCCAGGCCAAAGACCATCTTCTTGAACCAGGTGGCGTCCGACATGCGGATGTACACGGCCGAGAGGTATTTCTCCCAGATGCGGGGCACGGCATACCCGACGGTGGGGGAAATCTCCCGCATGTTGTCCGTGACCGTGTCGAGGTTTTCAATGAAGTTGACGGTGTAGCCGTGGGTCACGTGGACAAAGACCGAGAAAAGGCGCTCGAAGATATGGCAGAGGGGGAGGAAGGACATGACCTCATCCGTGTCGTACACCTCGTTGTCCTTGGTGATGGCCCCGGCCATCCAGGTCACGTTTCGGTGGGTCAGCATGGCCCCCTTGGGCGGCCCCGTGGTGCCCGAGGTATAGATGAGGACCGAAATGTCCTCAGACGTCACCTCGTCCATACGCCGCTCAAAGAGATGGGGCTGTTCCTCTGCGACCTTTTGCCCCATCTCCAGGACGTCGTCGTAGGTCATGACCATGGGGTCCTCAAAATGCCTCAGGCCCTCCAGGTCCCACACCACCACCTGCTTGAGTTCGGGGACATTATCCCTGAAATTGAGCCACTTATCGAGCTGCTCTTCGTTTTCGACAAAGAAGAACCTGGACTCGGAATTCTGAATGACATATTCCACCTGGGGCCAGGCATTGGTGGAGTAGACCCCCACGGCCACCCCGCCCACGCATTGGATCCCCATATCAATGATGACCCATTCAGGGCAGTTGTCCCCGATAATCGAGACGCACTCGCCCCGTTGAAGACCCATAGACACGAGCGCAGTGCCCACATACCGGGCCTTTTCATAATATTCCTTCCAGGAAATGTCGTGCCAGAGGCCAAATTCCTTTTTTCGCATGGCCACCCGGTCGCCATATTTCTGGACCGTATTCCTGAATACCTGTGGTACCGTTTGCTGAGCCATTCCTGACCTATCTCCACCTCTTTTTTCTTTTCCAGCGCTGGTAGCCCTTGGCCGATTCCTCTGAACGAATGCCCATGTAGAACTCCTGCACGTCCTTATCCTTCATCAATTCTTTAGACGGACCCTTCATCACGAAACGGCCGCTCTCCAGGATCAGCCCCACGTGAGAAATGGCCAGGGCCATGCGGGCATTCTGCTCCACCAGGAGGATGGCGACCCCCTCCCGGTTGATCGTCTGGATGATGTTGAAGATCTCCTTGACCAGGATCGGGGACAGACCCAGGGAAGGTTCATCCAGGAAGAGAAGCTTGGGCTGGTTCATGAGGGCCCGGCCAATGGAGAGCATCTGCTGCTCCCCGCCCGATAGGGTCCCGGCCCACTGATTCTCCCGCTCTTTCAGGACCGGAAAGTAGCCGTATATCCGATCGAAATCCCGCCTGATCCCGGCCCGGTCCCTTCGAATGTAGGCGCCCATGAGGAGATTCTCCCGCGCCGACAATTCGTCGAAGACCTCCCTTCCCTCGGGGACATAGGAAAGCCCCATGCGGACGATGACCTCCGGGTCTTTCCGATCAATCCGTTTCCCCAGGAACTCGATGGTTCCCTTGTCCGGCTGGTCGTCCAAAAGCCCCATCACGGTCTTGAGGATGGTGGATTTACCGGCCCCGTTGTTGCCCAGGATGGCCGTGATGGTCCCCTCCTCCACGCTGAGGGATACCCCGCGCAGGGCATAAATCAGGGTATAGAAGGTCTCGATATTCTTGATCTCAAGCAGCGTACTCAACGAATTCATCCTCCCCCAGATAGGCCTTGAGGACCTCCGGGTGTTTCTGCACCTCTTCCGGAAGCCCTTCGATGATCGGCTTTCCGAAATTGATGGCCAGAATGCGGTCCGAGATATCCATGACCATTTTCATGTCGTGCTCGATGAGCAGGATGGTAACGCCCAGTTCATCCTGAATGTCCTTGATCCAGAAGATGAGGTCCTGCTTCTCCTCCGAATTCATGCCGGCAGAGGGTTCGTCCAGGAGAAGCAACTCGGGCTCCAGGGCCAGGGCCCGGGCCAGTTCAATCAATTTCTGCGTTCCGTAAGGAAGACCCCCCACGAACTGATTCCGGGCATGCTGGAGGTCCAGGAGATCAATAATCTTTTCCACCTGCTCCCGGTGCTGGATCTCTTCCCGGGCGGCCCGGGAACCCCTTCGGAAAAAGGTGGCGCCGCTCCAGATCCCGGTCTTCATATGGATATGCCTGCCGAGCATGAGGTTTTCCATGGTGGTCATACGGGAGAACAGCTCGATGTTCTGAAAGGTGCGGGCAACGCCTTTTCGGGCGATTCGATGGGGTTTGAGGCCGGTAATATCCTCTCCCTTAAACAGGATCCGTCCGGAATTGGGTTTGTAGAGCCCGCTGATGCAGTTGAAAAGGGTGGTCTTGCCGGCGCCGTTGGGGCCGATAATGGAGAAAATGACCCCCCGGTCCACCTTGAACTGCACCCTGTCCACCGCCGTAAGCCCGCCAAAGCGGATGGTTACATTTTCCATTTGAAAGAAATCGGTCACGTTTTCACCCTGTCTGAATGGTCAACGTTCATTCGTCGCTGTCATTGGTTTTTGGCTGACCTCCGACTTCTGATCTCTGACCTCTGTCATCTGATTTCTGCCGTCTATCCTTTATACCTTTCGCACATAGTGTCTCGCAAAGAGCCCACTCGGTTTGAAGCAAAGGACCAGCACGATAATGCCGAACGCCACGATGGATTTGAATTCGAGAGACACGTATTTCCCGAAGAGGTTTTCAATAATGCTCAGGATATATCCCCCCAGGGCCGCCCCCACCAGGGAGGTCATGCCCCCTAATACCGCAGAGGAAAATCCCTTCAGAAGTGGATCGAGCATGAGGTTGGGGTCCAGAGTGGCGATAGGCGCGAGGAGCATGCCGGCAACGGCCCCGATCATGGAACTGAGCGCCCAGGTAATGGAAAGGATCCGGTTCGTACGGATGCCGTTGATTCGGGCGGCCATGGCATTCTGCTGGGTGGCCTTCATGGCGATTCCCACCTTTGTGTACCTGAAAAAAAGGAAGAGCATCAGCATCAACAGAAGGGTAATCAGCACCGTGGCCAGATTGAGGTAACTCAGCACCGCAGGCCCCAGATTGAAAGTGTCCTGATCGGATATCGGAAAGGGAAAGAGCTGCTGGTCCGCGCCCCACTTCCAGCTTGCCACGCCGTAGAGGATCATCTCAAAACCGAGGGTGATGAGGATGAGGCTCAGGATATTGGGGTCTTTGGCCCGCCTCAGAAAGGTGAATTCGAGGAACACGCCCAAGGCCGCTGCAAAGAGGAGGGCCCCCACAAAGGAGACGACGAAGGAGTATTTGTAGGTTGCCAACAGGCTAAACGCCACGAAGGTGGAGAGCATGGCCATCTCGCCCTGACCGAAGTTGGGGACCTCCGAGGTCTTGTAGATAATCACCATGGCGAGGGCCACAAGGGCGTAAAGACTCCCAAATGAGAGACTGTTTACAATGGTCTCAAAAAGCATAAAGGCACCTATGGGGGTTCAGGGTTCAGAGGTTCAGGGTTCAAAGGTTCAAGGTTCTGGGTTCAGGGTTCAAAGGTTCAGGGTTCGCAACCACAAGGGACACGACCCGAAATCAGAGGGTATCCCCCTTAAAAAGGCCAGGTCTTCCAGTAGATCTTGGTCCGGATCCAGAACCCGTAGAGCCCGAGGGGTTCAAAGACCACGAGCAGAATGATGATCAGACCGAAGATGATGCTGGCGATGTTGGGCAACCCGG
>JAUPKI010000202.1 GCA_030837545.1 Thermodesulfobacteriota bacterium
CCCTTTCGCCTCGCTCTCGAGCCGGTATCTTTTCGGACTCTTACGGCACATCTCCCAGATAATGCACTGACTCCGGAATTTACAGTAGGTGCACGGATCGGTGCAGGCCTCGCAGTTTTCAAGACACTCCTGGCAGTAACCGATCATCATTTTTTGACACTGAACAAAGGCCTCTCGGCCTGGATGAAATCTACAGTCCATATTGCGCCTTGTCGCATCTGTGTTTTTTCAACCAACAATCATCAATCATCAATCCCCTGGGTCCATCCGGATCTAAAAATGAGGAAGATCAGCGCTGCCATGAGATAGACCATCATGAAGCCCAGATGGGCGATATCGATGAACATGGTGAATCCGGGTGAAAAAACAACATCCGGCAGGTTCTTGAGGACCCTGAAGATCCCTGTGATGACAATCCCCGCCAGCAGCGCGATCCTCACATAGGCAGAGCCGGTCAGGCGGAATTCCCGTCGCCCCGTTAGAAGGTAATCGACCATCCAATAGGCCAGCAGACCTAACAGAAGGGCCGCGCCTACATAATGAATATAGTGGGTCTTATAATAGTCGGCGGACCATCCCAGACCTGGAACGTCGGCGATGTAATAGCGTTTGAAAATGGGCATCTGTCCGAATCCGGTAAATGCCATCACCGCAAAGAGCATTATATAGAAGCGTTTGAGCCATTTCCTGTCGGCGGCGGATTCCCTGGCATATGTTTTCATTTCCTTCCCTCCTCATGCTGGCCCCTCTTTTTGGAGGCGGCGTAGAATTTTCCCGCGGCGGCCGCGATGCCGGCAATGGGCGCAATGACCATCGCCTTGGCCAGGTTGTCGGCATGGGCCATGGCATCCGAGACCGGCTTCAAATGAGGCCTTCCGGGCCCTTTTTCGATCGCCCTGTTCAAGTCCTTGAAAGGGACCGGCGACACGTAGATGGTATTGGTCCCCCCGTTTTCTTTCTCGCCATAGATGTAGCCGTTGATCTCCTTTGCAATGGCATGGGCCTCTTTAATGATCTCAGCCCGGGGGCCTATTTTTTGAACGTTCTCCGGACACACCTCGATGCACGCGGGGAGCTTTCCCGCTTCCAGCCGGTTATAGCACCGGTCGCACTTGTACATGACCCCGTTTCCAGCAAGACCGGGGAGGATGTCCAGATAAAGTCCGACGCCGGTCTGACGCTGGGGGATATGCCAGGGGCAGACCTTCTCGCATTTGGCCCCGCCCAGGCAGATGTCCGCATCGATCCGCGTGATCCCGTTTTTCAGTTTTCGAGCGGCCCCCCACGGACAGAGGTCTGCACAGGGGGGGTTCTGGCAGTGCATGCAGCGACGGGGAAAGGTGTAGGTCTCTTCCTTTCCATTGACCGTTACCCTGGCTTCCTGGATAAAGACCCAGTTGTAGGGGGTCAGCCGGTCCATCACCTCCCGTTTGTCCGACCAGTCCGATACCTTGACCCGGCTGGGATACATTTTTGGAAAAGGCTTTTCGGGCTCAGGAAATTTAGCGGCATTGGCCTCCTTGCAAGCCTCCACGCAGGCCTCACACCCGATGCATTTTCGAATGTCAATGAGGGTGGCCAGTTCCTGGCCGGTCTCCCCTTTGACGGCAGCCGGGAGCGGCAGGGATGACGCTGCGATGGCACCCGCCGCAGCCAGGCCCCCCTTCAGAAATGTCCTTCGTGATATGGATGTTGTCATTGTCTGATCTCCCTTGTCTGTTGTTCACTCAAGAGACGTGCCAACAAAAAAGGTTTCAGTCAGCGCGGACATGCCCCTGAGCCATGGCTCTCACTGACGCCTGACGCTGTTCTGGACGGAGTGAGTTAAACTTCCAATGAAAATGCTATTTCTGAACGGTCCTTTCCACCTGAATACCGTGTGCCTTGAGACGCTTCCAGAGCGTTACCCTGCTGATCCCGAGGATCCGGGCCGCCTCTGACTTGTTTCCGTGGGTTTGTCGTAAGACCTTCAGCAAGGGCTCCCTTTCATTGCTGTCGCGTTGCAGCCGTTCGGCCTGCCTTCCCCTTGGAAAACCTTCAGATCCACCGGTGACGGCGGCAGGCAGATGGCTGGGAATGATCTCTTCGCCGGTGCAGAGAACAAAGGCATATTCGATCACATTGATCAATTCCCTGACGTTGCCGGGCCAATCATGGCGGGAAAGCAATTCCAGCGCATCCTTGTCCATTCCCCTGATCGGCTTCCGGGTCTTGATATGGATGCGCTGAATAAAGGCATCGATCAGCAATGGGATATCCTCAGGCCGATCCCTCAGGGGGGGCAGGTGGATCGGGATCACACCGATACGATAATAGAGGTCATCCCTAAACCGATCCTGCTTCATCAGCTTGTTGAGGTCCTTGTTGGTGGCGGACAGGATCCTGACGTCCACCCGGATGGGCGTGTGGTCCCCCACCTTTTCTATCTCCTTTTCCTGAAGCACCCGCAGCAGTTTCGCCTGGGTTGAAAGGGGGAGATCCCCGATCTCATCTAAGAAAATATCCCCATAATTGGCCGCCTCGAAACGCCCCACCCTCGTGCGGTCCGCGCCTGTAAATGCCCCCTTCACATGGCCGAACAGCTCGCTCTCCAGCAATGATTCATTGAGGGCCGCGCAATTGACCTTGATGAAAGGCCCCTTGGAACGGGAGCCGAGCCGATGAATGGCTGCAGCCACCAGCTCCTTGCCCGTGCCGCTCTCACCGTATACGACGACGGGCGCGTCCGACTGGGCAGCGCTCCGGATGAGATCGAACACCTGCTGCATAGGCATGGACTTACCGATGATCCCTTCAAAGCTGTCTTCGATGCTGAGTTCTTTTCGCAGTGAGCTGATGACCTCCTCTTTGGCCACCAGCTCCGTGCAATCGGCCAGGGTCTCCACCCCGCCCACCACAATCCCGTCCTTATCTCTGAGAATCGCCGCATTCTTGATCACATAAACAAGACTCCCATCCTTTCGACTCAGGGTACATCTTCTGTTCCGAACCACTTTATTTTTGAACAAGGCGCAATGTTTGTCGCCCCCACGGGCGATGGCGCCAAAACAGGCATCGCAGTTCAGTATTTGGCACGACCGACCGATGAGTTCCTCCTGGCTGTAACCGGTAAGCTGTTCCATGGCATGGTTGACGGAAAGGATAACCCCCTCAGGATCCACGATCATGAGGCCGTCCAGCATGGTCTGGACGACAGTCTGCCAGTACTGGCTGTATTCTTCATCGAGTATCCCTGCCATTGTCTCCTCCCGCATTAGGGTTGACGCGCAGTTTATTGGGTTCATTGTTTGTTGCGTGCAACCGTTCAGGGATATGGGTTGCAAATGTTAACTCGGATATTAACATTAACACCTGTTAATCGTTAAAGATTAACGTCCAAAAGTCAACTCAAAACTTCTCTCAGATAATTTATCAAAAAAATCAATCGGATGACAACCCGATCTCCCCGATTCTGGTTGGCATCGCCTTTGCAGATTAGAAGACAGTCATTTCTTATTTCCCGCGAAGGTAGTTATGGGTGAAAGACCGTCTGATAAAATTCTCGATTTACGTGGGTGGAGTTGTCCCTGGTGCATCCTCAAGGTAAAAAGCTGGCTTGTACGCATGAGGCCGGGTGAGATCTTGGAGGTGCGCTGTACTGACCCCAATGTGAAGACAAACTTTCCCCTTATCCTGGAGCGAACAGGGGATCGCATCATCCGCTGGGAACATAAGGATGATTATATCGGCGTGCTGATCAGGCGGGGAGCTGGAGGAAAAGGCAATGGCTGAAACACAAAGAAGAGAAAAGATCGTTTACATCTCGACGAACGGGGCGGAAAATCCTGAGAAGGCAAGCCTTCCATTCGTCCTGGCGAACGCCGCCATGGTGATGGAAGTGGAGACCCTGGTCGCTCTGCAGGGACCCGCAGTCTTCCTGGCCAAAAAAGGGATGCTGGAGCATGTGCATGCAGCGGGCTTCGCCCCCCTGAAGGAACTCGTCGAGGCCTTTTTTGAACAGGGCGGCAAGCTGGTGGTGTGTGTCCCCTGCATCCAGGAGAGAAAAATAGACGTGTCGGAACTGATCGAAAATGCC
>JAUPKI010000203.1 GCA_030837545.1 Thermodesulfobacteriota bacterium
AGGGAGGTTACCCAAAGTGGTCATGTTTATTGAGGCAAGGTTTACGGTTTGACTGGCATTTTCAAAAAAGTATTTTTTTGCAATTTCAGACTTACTTTCTAACGATATGAAATCAGGGCTTATTTTAGGCGAATACAATCTGGCCCTGAAAATATGATTTTGATGAATACAGTCCTTAACGGCATTTTTCCATACTGCTCCTCTTCCCAGTTTGTCCCGGTCTCCTCCTTCCGTAAAAAGGATATCCCCATATTCGAGTCGATACTTTTCCAAGTCCTCAGGTAACGCCTCTATCAATTTGATCTCCTCTAAATCAAGGAACCCGTCCTGTACATTCGCAACTCTCAAGTACGGCAAATAAGTGGTGCTCTTGTTAACGAACTTTCGACCTTTGGTTACCCCACCTTGGATGTGGGAAATATTTACAAGACGCTCCCAAACCCATGTTACTGGGATATCAGCGAGGTATTCAGGTTCGTGGTTTTCTGTATTTGTCCTGAACGGTTGGGGTTTGCGTTTTCCTGCGATCCGTGCTTTTTCGCACATCTCCAGATATTTCTTTTTTCTCTCTTCTTTGTTGTTCTCCAATAGCTCAAACGCAGGATCGAGATCATTATGTCCACTTCGCCAATCCGCGGTTAACGTCCCCGAACACGCAGCGGCGAGGACGGATTGGCGGAAGCGTTTGAGGATAGCGGGGATTTTTTCCAGCCGCTCTTTGCAATCGTCCACTTTTGCCAGCAGTTTTTCCAGCTTGGCGACGATGCGATGTTGTTCATTTAGCGGGGCTAAGAGAAACTCAAGCTGCTCCAAATCCCTTTTTGAAATCGCATTAAATGTAGATCCGCTCCCCTGTCTGGATAGCCACGGCTCTATATTTCTCATGAAACGGAACAGGTATTTTGCGGAGATTTCGCCTTTGGGTCTCAGAGAGGCTAATCCTCTCCCAATACAAGATACCTCTTTACATATGTTGGCTGGGCCTACTGGCGCTCGAACGGAAACAAGGATATCGCCCGGATTAGAGATCTTTTTGGGTTTGTTACAGAATTTGCTGATCTTCGGGTACAGGTCTCCGAACTCGGCTTTGCCTTGAAAAAATGGAAGACCCTCTCCCAAATTGTTATAGCTGCTGGAAGGTGGCGACTGCCCCATTACGATTTTCACGGCATCTGAAAGCGCAGTTATAGCCCACCCGTATGGAAGCTCAATCGCCACCACATTCCCCGTTTATATCTATGAGCTCCAAAATCTCCCTCAAATCATCCACCACCGCTTCCAGTTCTGTAATGGCCTCCGAAACCAACACTTCCGGATCCGGCAGATCATTGGCATCCTCCAGGGACTCGTCCCGCAGCCAGGTGATATCCAGCTTGTAATCCCGTTCCTTGATGTCTGTTATGTGGAATTTGCGGAAGCGGCCTTCCATTCCCAGGTCGGTGCGGTCCGATTGGCCGTTGGGATCAGGACCGTAACATTGTTCGAACTCGGCAAAATGGGCAGCGGTCAGGGGCCGCTCTTTTTTGGTGATGCCGGGGACATTGGACCGGGCATCGAAGATCCAGGTGTTCTCGGTGGGAAGTCCTTTTTGAAAAAAGACCACATTGGCCTTGACGCCGGGGCTGTAGGGGGTGAAGGTCCCCCTGGGGAGTCTCAGGACCGTGTGGACGTTGCAGTCCTGCATGAGGATCTCAAAGACCTCACCGGCCTTGCCTTCGAACAGGCAGTTGTCCGGCAGCACAATGGCGCACCGGCCGCCGGGCTTGAGGATGTTGGAACAGTGCTGCACAAAGTTGAGCTGCTTGTTGCTGGTGGCGATAGTGAAATCATCCCGGACCGGGGCCTGGTTGGCTCCCTTGGTTCCAAAGGGGGGATTGGTGAGCACGCAACTGTATCGCTCCCCGCGATCCGGTTCATAGATGGTGTCTCCGAAATAGATGTTGGCCTCCAGACCATGCAGAAACAGATTCATCAGGGCCAGTCGCCGGGGCCGGGGCACCAACTCCTGTCCGAAATAGGTCTTTGTGCGGATGCGTTTGATCTGCTTTAACGGCAGCGCGCCCCTGGTCTCTTCCATCAGCCACTCATAGGCGCACATGAGAAACCCGCCCGTGCCACAGGCCGGGTCGCAGATGGTGAATTGTGGGTCCTTGCGGGGGTCCGGCTTCATGACCCGGATGATGGATTTGATCAATTCCCTGGGGGTAAAATACTGACCCGCCCCTTTCTTCCCCTCGCTGGCCGATTTTTCCAGAAGCCCCTCGAAGGCGGCCCCTTTCACATCCACATCCATGGCCGACCATTGTTCCACATCGATCATGGAGAGGAGCTTCTTGAGGTTTACCGGGTTGTTGAATCGGGGAATGGCCCCGGTAAAGATATCGCCCAGCAGGCCGGGTTGGGAGCGGAGGTTTCGCAGAATGTCGGCATAGTGGTCCAGCAGGGCCTGGCCGGATTCCTTTTTGAGGCTTTCCCAATTGTACTTCTCGGGGATTTTCACCCCCCGTTCATCGGCCATTTTAAGAAAAAGGAGATAGGTCAACTGCTCAATATAATCGCCGTAGTCAATGCCGTCGTGGCGGAGGGTATGGCAAAACCCCCAGAGTTTGTTTACAACATCCGTCAAGGTGATGGCTCCTTATATGAAATCAAGCGGCGATGGCGTAGTTCAGCGCTTCAATCAGCGGGTCCAGGCCTTCCTGAAAGGCCGCCTGCGCCCGGCTGAGGCCGCCCCGGCGTTGAAATACGGGGGCATAGTCAAAATGATCCATCTCTATGCTGAGGTTTTCGATCAAATGTTCTCGAATATATCCCAGCCACTGCCGCTGTTCGTCAGAGAAGGTCTTTCCAGCGGTTACCCGGGCCATGGCCGCATCCACCCGCTCCTGCGCGGTCAAAAGAGGGCTTTCCGCTTTGACTCCGTGCTTGACCATGGAGATGATGTCGGCCAATGGCTTTTTATAAACCAGTTGGTGCGCCCGTTGCAGGTCTTTTTCTGAAAATTGGTTCTGTTCCAGCTTTGTTCGGAGGTCCTCGAGCACATCGGTCCGCTACTCCTTGGGCCGTTCCAACAGGATCTGAATCGCGTCGACGTGATCGGGGTTGTCCTTTACAAATCTGGCAAACAGGTCCAGATAATCCCCGGGCTTGAGATAATGGTCGCCGGTCTTGAAAACCATGTCGGACGTTACCTCATCCTCCACCTCATAACCGACCAGAAACTGGCGTTTCGCCCTGGGATAATTGATGAGCAGCTCCTGGAACTGTTTGTTTCTGAGGAGCTTCATGGCGCCTGAAAAATCCTCTTGAAGCCGTTTGGGGAGCCGGTCCACAAATCGTCCCATATCCCCGTCCGGGATGAAGGCGGAAAATACCTCCATGGCCTCGCCGCTCATGGTCCGCTCAATGCGCCGCAACCTTTTGACGAGCACCTTGACAAAATAGGCCCGATCCACGTTCTGGTAGATGTTATCGATGACCTGATCAAGCGGGATCGGTTCCTTCTGGGGGAGTTCGACCTCGAAATCGGTGGCGTCTTTAAAATATTCGATGAGGGTACCGTCGAAACAGTCGAAGATGGTGAATTTTCCCTTGGCAATATCCGTACATCTGCGGGTGCCCCGTCCCAGCATCTGAACCCACAGGATCCGGGATTTGACCGGCCGCAGGAACACGATAAATTCCAGGACCGGGATGTCCACACCCGTGGTCAGCATGTCCACGGTGACCACAATTTTGGGATTGGGACGATTTCGAAACTCGCGAATCCGCTGAAGAGGCCGATCCACGCTGGGACTTCCTGTAATCTTCTTGACAAAGTCATCCCCCTGGCCAAAGACCTCTTTGCAGATCCCCACCATCTGATCGCAGTGGGAGGTATGGGGAAGATCGTTGGCCGCAAAGATGAGGACCTTGGGAAAGCGGCCGGTTTCCTCCTGATGCTGGTAGGCGTATTTGGCAACTTCCTGGATGATTTTGCGGTTGCTGTCCGGCGATGTGATCTTCTGCTCGATGTCCTGGGTGGCGAATTCCCGTTCATCCTCAAGCTGGTCCAAGGTTTCCTGGCCGGTGTCCGTGTCGATGACGCCCACATGCTCCCCGGGTTTGAGGAAGATCCCATTCATGCGGACCCCGGATCGGATCTTCACCGCATCATAATCCACCAGGTATCCGTCCTGAATGGCCTTGTCGGTGGTGTAACGGTAAATGACCTCTTTGAACAGGGCCAGGGTATGGGCTGCGGGAGTGGCCGTAAGCCCGATTTTCACCGCATCGAAATAGTCCATGACCTGTCGCCATATGGCGGTTTCCCTGGCTGTGTAGCCGCGGTGACACTCATCGGCAATGATCACATCAAAGGCGTGAATGGGAATATCCAGCCGGTCAGTGTCTTCCTCGTAGTCGGGATCGCTGGAATCCTGGGGGAAGGCATGCTCCCACCCAAACAAGTTGATGGTCATCCGCTGGATGGTGGACACATAGACAAACGTGTGCGTGGCCCTGGGTGAGGTCAGATATTCCGTGGGGAGGACCTTGGGATCAAAGCTCTTATCCCCTTCCAGGTCTTCTTTGCGAAATCGCTGGCTGTAGACCTCATATTCTTTGTCAAATTTGCTGCCGGAAGGGGTGGTAAAGGACGAAAACTCCCGAACCGCCTGGGCGGCCAGGGCCCTACGGTCCACCAGAAAGAGGACCCTGCGGACCGCTTTGGCTTCCAAAAGCCGATAGATGAGCGAAACGGTGGTGAAGGTCTTGCCTGTGCCGGTGGCCATGGCAAGGAGCATGGCCCGCTTTCTTTTGGCGATGGCGTCTTCCACGGCCTCGATGGCTTCTCTCTGGTAGTCCCTTAATCCCGTGACCTGGGTCACATGACTCTTGAGCCGTTCATATCCGGCTGCAGGGTTATCCTCAAAGAGTTCCTCTAATGCGTCAGGGGTATGAAAATTGGAGATTTGGCGGGAGATGTTTTTAGGATCGCGAACATCCAGATGCCAGACGATCTCGCCGTTGGAGGCATAGAGAAAGGGAACACGGTATCCATTCCAGTTCCCGGGACCGGCGAAGGCGCCTTTGGCATAGCGTTTGGCCTGCTCCAGGACATTTTGTGGGCCGACCTTCACCTTCTTGGCCTCAAGGATTCCCAGGATTCGGCCGTTGACAAAAAGGGCATAATCGGCTGGACCATTGGCGGTGGGGTATTCTTCAACAGCGTGACGGGAAAGCGTCTTGGGATTCAGCCCTTCAGAATATTTAACAATCTGCCAACATGGATTCAGGGCTTTCAGCCTCTTGTTGATCCTGTCGCGCCGGGTCTGCCATTCGAGTTCATCTACCATGATGGCGCCTTCATATATCCAGTATTCGCCTCTTGTTTCCCTCGGCCTCGTCGAGGGTTGATATATCCGACAGGTTGACCACAAAATCGGCCGTGCCGTCCAGCACGGCCTGTCTTGGAATACAGGCCTTATAGATGGATTCCATCTTGGGTGCTCCTTCTTGTGATGGCTTCAACGTGACGTAGCAAGATTAACGCATTTTTTCTATTCAGGCAAATGTAACATCGATCCGTCATCAGATCCCAAAGAACAGGCAAACAAACCAAAAACCCACCAAACAACGTCTCGATCTCCAAACGTAAAATCATGCCGAGCAAGGTGCACCCTGCACTGTGTACGGATTAGAGGAAATGACTGTATCTCTATAGCCATTGCAGCCCTGCCGGGATCAGGCCAGCCTCTACCTTTTTGCCGAGGCCCACGTCGTCCGCGATGAGGAGGTTGACCCGGGGCATGCGCAGGACCTGCAAGAGCGGCACGAGCTGAAAGTCGTCGATCTGGAGGGCGCCGTGAAAGGGACTGGATATGGGGATCCGGCCGGGGGCGTCCCCGTTGTGCAGACCCAGATAAGGAAGGGCCGCAACCCATCGGGAGGCCCGAAGGAGGGCGTCAAAATCCTCCGGCGGCATGGGGTCGGCGCCTGCGGCACTGGGGAGGGCCGTCGGTTCCAGAAGGTTTTTGTACGGCTCCAGCTCCCAAAGCAATCAGTCATTGTGGGGCAACTGGTCGTCCTTGTACTCGATGTGTACCAGATGCAGCCTGCCCCTGTCTCCGTCAAATGGCTCGACCGCTGAGATGATTCCCCGGCGGTTCCGGACTGTGGCAAACATGCCGACACGCGGGATGGAAGCAGTATGAATATCATGGTTCATCGAACTACTCTTTCACCAACATGGTTGCCATGGCGAAGGTTAAACAGGCATCGCACAAAACCCCTGCTTTCCAAAATCCTTATCAAACAAACCCTATTCGTGCCTTCATATTATCTATTTTGGCCTCAGATAGACCAGGGGGATTATCTTTCATGGCCTGAAGAAGATCCTTGTGTTGAATTGGCCTTTGGGCCTCAATCGCAATCCTGGCTGCCTCATTAACAATATTCCCAATTTCCGCACTCGTATAGAATTCACATTTTTCAGCCAGATCAAGCCAGTCCATTTCGTCTTGTGGACGATCAGCCATATGCAGCTTCAGCATTTCCAATCGCGCCTCCAGGTCCGGTGGACCAATGAAGACCTTCCGGTCGAAACGTCCGGGCCTCAATGCTGCAGGATCAATGGCCTCTATGAGGTTTGTGGCACCGATGACCAGAATTCGGTTCTTTGAACATTCATTCAATTGGACCAGAAACTCATTGACTTCGCTTTTATAATGGTGACTTACGTCATCGGCTCCTCTATTCGGAACCATCGCATCCAACTCATCCAGAAAGACAACTGCTGGGGCGTGTTCCTTGGCGCTGTCAAAAAGGGCGCGAATCCGCTTTTGGCCGCCGTGAACATAAATGCTGGCCAGATCAGAGGGTTTTGTTTCAAGAGAATCCAATTTCAGGATACCTGCCAGCTTTCTTGCGATAAAGGTTTTGCCGCATCCCGGTGGCCCGTATAAAAGGACCCCATTCGGGAGATTCACCTTGAAGCGACTGTAGAGCTCACGATTACGAAGGGGCAGAATGACATCCCGCTCCAGGATAAGCTTGACCTCCCGCATTCCAGCAACACCCGACCACAACCCTGGCTCTAAAGCCTTCTTTTCCTGTTTGCCGAAGCCTTGGGTCTGCTGAGCCTTGAGGTTAAGAGCCCCTTTAAGATTCTCTTTGAGCACCCGCGCGGTCACGTTCTGTGGATTATGTTCGCATTCCAGGCATGTCCAGGCCAAGGCCTCGGACAGCCTCCCCCACTCCCGCAGCAGGTCGATCCTGTAAAGCCACGCCAGTCGGCGATCTTCCTGTAATTCGGGTGAATCGGGGAA
>JAUPKI010000204.1 GCA_030837545.1 Thermodesulfobacteriota bacterium
CGCCGACGCTGAGATTCAAAGAGACCCGTGCCCTGCTCCCCTTCCACCAGTTGGGGATCCTGCACAGGATGCCCGATTCCTCATAGATGGGGATCTCCTTCAGAAAAGAGAATGCATCCCCCGAGGTCCAGGCCAGGGGATGGAAGATCTCTCCGGTTTCGAGAAGCTCGGCCATGAGGGGACTCTTTTCTGCGGCCTTGTGAACCGTTGCCAGAAGCTCCAACAGCTTTTCGGGGTCGTCGCCGTACTCCTGGAGGGCGTTCTTTAAAGGAAGATGCCTTGATTTTCCCTGTCGGTTGACCCCGGTGGCGTAGGTGGCCATAAAGGCGAACGGGTAGTCGTCATCCCTGTTTTCCACGAGGTGGAAAAAGACCCGTCCCACAAGCTGCACATTGGGGCTGTAGGTCCTGATAAACTCCCCCACAGATCCCTCATACGACCGGATTGCAGCGGCAAATGACCTGTGCAGCGTTTGCCACACCTCTTCAAGGAGATCTGCATCAATGTATTCTGAACCGATCATCATCGGGATCTGGTCCAGGTGGATCTGTAATTCATCTTGAGGCAGGGAGAGCGCTATCTTGTGACTCACGGTTTCGAGATCAGGCGTCTGGATCAGTTTCCTTGCAAAGGCGCCGGCAAGGCCGCGCCAGTAATCCAGGGATGGAGTGAGTTGGATTTGCTGATCTGAAAACCCAAGCATGAGAAGCCATGAGTCATCTTTCGACGTGAAACGCTTCCATATCTCGTCTTGAATCAATCGGCTGCTCTGGTTAATGCCATCCCCGGAATCTGTCCATTCCAATTGCAGGAACCGGTTCGGCATCACCACCACATTCAATTCCTGATTCATTATTTCCTGCTTGCGCTAACCCGGCTCAATAGATTTTTAACCACGAATGACACGAATAACACGAATAAGCAAAGAGCCTGCATATCCTGTGAGAGAGTCTTGCAGCCTCGATCTTCGCGGCGAGGATGTCGCTCTAACGAGAAGGTTTTCCTCCTCGGGGGTAGCCTTTTGTTTGAGAAGGGGCATTTACATCAGATATGTGGCATCTACCCTATCCTGCTGTTTCAGAAACTCAATCTGTTCACCGCCCCATTCCTCTTTTCCTTTGTCAAAATGCGATATTCAAAATGACACAGCATAGCTGCAGTCGGGCGGAAATAAAAAAGCTTGTACAGCCTTTCCCCCTCCCCGATTCGCAACAGAAAGGGGTCGTTTTCAGGTCGCACTTCGGAACCTGTTCTCCGTTTGGATCGCTTTTTCATGATGCTTGCCCCTGTGGACCTGGTCTTGCGTCAGGGAACAGCAGACCAGGTGATGTATTGGTCATAGAATGCGCTCTTCTTGACGGACAACTCGAATATGTGGGGCTTCTTCTCTTCTCTCCGAATATCCACAAAACCGAAGTACTCGCAGAATCGCACCAGTAAACGGAGCGAAAAACAGCTGCTGACCTTCTCCCTGGGAGTCCAGTAAGCCATCGGCCCAACCTCATCCAGAACAGCCGGGAAGGCCCGGATAAGATAATCCCCCAGTTGTTCGGCCGGGATAAACCGGCGCGCCTTTCGATGCAACACGTATAAAGAGAATACAGCCCCGCCCTGGACGATCCAGAGCGAAGCATACCGATCCTGGAATCCCCAGTTGAAACGACGAACGAACTCGTTCATCAGCGTGAAAAAATGCGGCGCAGAAAAGCCTTTTTCGATGACCTTGGTCCCCTTGGCTGTCAGGCTGTAACGGTTGTTCGTCTTTTTCAACCATCCGCAGAGCTTGAGGATATGCCGCAAGGAATTCACGGACACGGCGTCTTGTTCAGAGCGGATAGGGTGAGGAAATGAATGAGATCGCTCGTTGAATGCCTCATAGAGCTCCCGCGCAAATGCAAGGGGAAGATTCCCCTTGGCAGTGGCCTTGAGAGGCTCTTTCTCTTGCAACCAGCTCAAAAAGAGGAGAGTGTTTTTCACCACCGGAATCTCCTGAAAGGCCGCCGGCTCCAGGCCATGGTTGAATCGGACCATGTCATCCAGGCTCTCCAGCGGGGCATGGAGCATCCGGTGCACCTGCTCAGAGGAGAGACCCAGGAAATCCATCTGGGGAACCGAGGCCTTTCTCTCCATGAAACCACCCAGAAATGCGTTTACCTCTTCGATGGACCCAAATTCCCGGTCACCCAATTGCTCCTCGATTTCTTCCATCAGACGATCGGCCCTGGCCTTTTCACCCTCCTGAGCCTCTTTTCCCAGACAGCAGTTCTTGTACTTCTTCCCCGAACCGCAGGGGCACGGGTCGTTTCTACCGATCTTTGTCACAATCTTACCTCCTCTGGCTCATATCAATGGCCCTTGTCTCCTCAAGTCACTTTCCCACTGATCCAGGTAGGCGTGTTTGTGTTTACCTTGCGTCACCCATCTTCTCCAAGAACAGCTTGAAAAACCGTGGCCACCCATAGACCTGGGAAGACGGCACCGCCCTTCGCACCGCATCAGCAGCCTCAGAATTCATGATTACCCCCCGCATAATCGCCCGGATATCCTCGTCGGACCCCCGCTCCCATATGGAGTGAACAAAAGCGACGTCCCATTGGTCGTCTTTTACTCTGATATGCCCATGTTCCATCCTCAACCCCGCTGGCAGTTAGACGTTTGATAATACGGTCCGAGCCCTCATAAGGGTCTGTTAAAAGAGCAAACCCTGAAACCTGAACATTGGCTGCTTTGGTTGCGGCCATCAGACCGCGCTTGGAGGCATGGCCGACTCACAACACCTTCCAGTCAGGCAACACTTTGGCGAATTCCTGCTGAAAAGCCGGGCGTTTCAGGTTCATCTGCTTAACCTTCCGGCCAAATTCATTCCATTTGTCAGGGGTTTTCAGCACATCCACCCAAACATGCCGAACCTTGGCCATCACCAGGGCCTTTCGGGCATAGGCCTTTCGGTCAAGGCTGCGGTTAAGATTGTCCAGCCCGGTCATGTAAAAAGATAGAATCTCATCCGGATACATCTCTTCCAAATCTGCTGCCACCTTGAGGATGTCATCTTCTCCGTACGGATGGTCAGGATATCGGTTTGTTTTCAGGATGACCAATGCCTTGTCATATTCCTTGCGAAACATATGAATCTTCATCCTCTCATCGTCCCGCGCCTTTTCAAGTCTTGCAAGCATTCGCGGTTCAAAATCATCCCACTCCTTTTGGTTGCACAGCTTCTTGAAGGCGCGATATTTCTTCAGGGTCAACCCGTCGGTTGCCTGGTCAAAATGGAGTTCCAGATAGCCGGACCGATCTTTGGATTCCCGGGCACGCTCTATCATAAATGAGCGGAGTTCATCCATTCGGCCGACTCCCTCTTTGAGGCCTTTTCTCGCAACCTCAACAGCCTTTTCTTTATCACCCGTTTCCCAGTAAAAGGCGGCCAGATCATGATAGTCGCCGCCGTACTTCATGCGATGGGACCGCAGTTCCAGATATTTCTGGTGGTCGCCGATCTTGCGGTAGATCCGCCGTGCGCGGTCAATAGGCCAGTCGCGGCCGATGGCTTCAAAACGTCCGGCCAGATCTCGAAGGTCTTCCTTATCATAACAAGCCGCATAGGTGACGTCATAAAGTGCATCATCCAACCCGGCATTTCCGCTTCGGATATAGGGCAACACCTCATCAAGAAGTTCCTGACGGTATTCATGGGGGATTTTCTTCTTTTTAAGCCCCTTGCATAATTCATAAAGGAGGTCACTGACGTGGTCAACCAGGCCGTAATCCCCTCCGCCGTAATCGTCCAGTTCACACAGGTCCGGCTCCAACTCATGCCATAGCGAGAGGAGGGCCTCGGCTTCGGAAGATGCTTCCTCCTCTGCAGACAGGGTCACTCGCTTCTTCAGAAACTCAAAGCATTCCCGCCGAATCTCCGGCCTCCCCGACGCAAGTTCCTGAATCAGTTTGCGCAACACATCAGGACTTGCCGCCTGAAGAAGCCCCTCAAGAGGGTCTTTTCGTTTTTTGAATTTCTTTCCCTTCAAACGTGCCCCTCCTTTTTCAGGTCCAAATCATGCCCGTATGAAAAAGACGTGTCCAAGAATACGGCTTTTCTGGTCACATCATTCAGATCCTTAACGTGTCGTTTTCACAAACATGTCTTTATGACATGTCGAGATTTTGCTGTTTCATCGACATGTTTTACTTTCATGTCGCTGACATCGACACGTTATCTTGAAAGGATCTCATAGAGTTTTGTATTCAGATATAGATTCTCCCTGCCCACTTTTTGTGCGCTGAGAATGCCTATCTCCTCTAATTTCTTAAGATAATCTGCCGCCGCCTGTCTCTTAACGATCCCTGCAGCCATAAGAAAATGCGCCTTGGTATAGGGTTGGTGAAAGAGAAGCTCGATGAGATCTTTGGAATAGACCCGTGACGGAAGATGTTCTTTTGCGAATGAAAGCGTTTCAGCCAAAAGATTCCTGATAGCAAGAATTTTGTCCTTTGTGTGGCCGGCGGTTTCTTCTATGGCGTCAAGGATATAAAGTATCCAGGGTTCCCATGCCTCATGTTCCGTGACACCGCGCAGCAACTGGTAATAATCCGATTTGCGATCAATGATGTATTTGCTCAGATATAGGACCGGCAGACCCAGAAGGTGCTTTTGTGTGAGATAAAGGATATTCACTATCCGGCCGGTGCGACCGTTGCCGTCTGTAAAGGGATGGATGGTCTCGAACTGATAATGGATCAACGCGAGTTTGATCAGTGGGTCGACCTCGTCTTGGGCGTGAATATAGTCCTCCAGATTCTTTAGCTTTTGCCGGATGATGGCCTCGCCCTCCGGCGGGGTAAATACCACCTCTCCGGTTGCCGCGTTGGCAACCTTTGTTCCGGGAGTGTTGCGGATCCCGGCTTTGTTGGCCCTGATGGTTTGAACAATGCGAATAAAAAGATTGGTAGTAAGAAAAGGACGGTCCTTCAGGCTGCTGAATCCTTCCCAGAGTGCCTCTCGATATCTAAGGACTTCTTTTGTGGCAGGGTCGATCTGAGCTGATTTAGCGCTAAAAGCACGAAACAGGGCATCGTGGGTCGTGACAATGTTTTCAATTTCAGAGCTTGCCTTGGCTTCCTGTAAGATGATGGAGTTTACCAGTATGGCCTGATTGGGAATGGTTTCGCCCATCCCTTTCAGTTCCGCCAATGCCTTGTTGGCAGAGATGGCCTTCTTAAGCGTTGCCTTGGTTTCAATCTCCGCCTTTGGCGGCAACAGGGGGAGATCGTTAAAGGGCTTTCCTGGGTCAAAACTCATCCATCCACCTCCTCAACGTCAAACTCGTTTCTTCCCCCCTAAGACCATGATCGCCCACACGATGAAAGATGCTCCGCAGATCCGACACCCGACCGCCTTCAGTTCTCAACAATGCTGCTCTTGCGCGAGCTGTTATTGCCGATGAAGGCTGTCAGGGGGGTTAACTTTATTGTCCTGCTGTCTTGAACGGCCTTGAAATTTTTCAATCTGAAAGGGAACAGAGAGAGTTTGCCTTTCATGTTAAGACTCCTCTTGCTATATCTCGATAGAAATTGAGCGCAGCCACACGGGGGTTGGGTCCGCCGCTTTTTGCGCACCATTCTTAGAACATCCTGGTTGCCTTTATGGCAGTCAGGAAGAGATATCGCCGCAATTTTGATCAAGCTACTGTAAACCA
Organism: Thermodesulfobacteriota bacterium; assembly: GCA_030837545.1. GTDB lineage: Bacteria > Desulfobacterota > DSM-4660 > Desulfatiglandales > Desulfatiglandaceae > AUK324. The sequence goes on from JAUPKI010000204.1 coordinate 5,694, forward strand.
ATCCTCTCAGGTCAGCGTCATATAACACACCAGTTCCAGATCCTCCGGCGAATAGGATTTGGCCTCTGGCCCTTCATCTTCCTTACTTTCGCTTTCAGCCTCAAACTGCTCTGCAAAGACCTTCAGCGCTCTCGCCAGGTCGTCATAGTTTTTGCCCTGATTGAACTGATCCCGCA
>JAUPKI010000205.1 GCA_030837545.1 Thermodesulfobacteriota bacterium
GATGGCATCTTCATGGCCGGTCTGGCCCACAGCCCCAAGTTCATCGATGAAAGCATTGCCCAGGCCCGGGCCGCGGCCTCCCGGGCCATGACCATCCTGGCAAAAAAGGAGATCATGGGCGGAGGGACCGTCTGTTCGGTAACTGACCGGAAGTGCACCGGCTGCGGGGTCTGTCAGGAGATATGTCCCTTCCATGCCATTGAAGTAGGAACCCAGCAAAAGACAGCGGTCGTCAACGAGGTCCTGTGCAAAGGGTGCGGGCTCTGTGTGTCCTCGTGCCGGAGCGGGGCCCTGGACATCAAGGGCTTCAGTGAGGAACAAACGTTGTGTTTGATCGAAGCGGCGGCAGGGTATCGGAATTAGGTGTTGGAATTATCAAAAGGATGAACGTCCAACATCCAACATCGAACGTATAACTTCGAATGATAAACAACCGGTAACCATCAGTCACTTCAGTCGATTTATTTTGGCCCCTTTCCCAGTCTCACCGGGTGAGGGTTTTTGCACAACCGCTAAGCGGCACAGATCTGCGCTCATCTGCGCAAATCTGCGTCCCATAAGTTACTTGAAAGGACCATCATGTTTGCGTGGAAGGGGAAAATGCTGAGGGTCGATCTCTCGCGGGGGAACTGCTCTGTTGAGGAGATCCCGCCCGATCTGCTCAGGGATTATATTGGCGGCCGCGGCGCGGGCCTGAGGGTCCTCTTTGACGAGATAGACCCGATGATCGATCCGCTGAGCCCTGAAAATAAACTGATCTTCGCGACCGGTCCGTTGGTGGGGACCGGGGTACCGGCCGGCGGGAGATATATTGTGGTATCCAAATCCCCTCTGAGCGGCGCTATCTCCAACTCCTGCTGCGGCGGATATTTCGGACCGAACCTCAAGTTCGCGGGGTATGATCTGTTGATCATCGAGGGGCAGTCACCGGACCCTGTCTATGTGTATATCAGGGACGACACGGTCGAGATCAGGCCTGCCGCACACCTCTGGGGGAAGTGGACGACAGCGACCGAGCGCCTGATCCGGTCGGAGATGAGCGGGGAGTTCGACAACTGGGAACTCAACAATATGAGCATCGTGACCATAGGGCCTGCCGGTGAAAATCTGGTCAAGTTCGCCTGCATCATGTCCGATGGGGGGAGAGCCGCAGGGCGGTCTGGCCTGGGCGCGGTCATGGGTTCCAAGAATTTGAAGGCCCTCGTGGTCAGCGGGACGGGCGATGTGATCATCGCGGATGTGGATGGTTTCAAGAAGGCGGTCATGGACTTCTTCGAGGAGGGGCGGGCCAACCAGGCATTGGAAAAGAGACGCCGGTGGGGGACATGGAGCCTTCCGGGAAGGGCCAACAAGACCGGCACACAGGCCGCTCTCAACTTCCAGTCCGGCTATTTCGAACCGTTCTGCAAATTTGAGGACCCCGATGTCATCCGCGACAGCCTCCGTGTCAGAGATGAGGGATGTTTCGGTTGCCCCTTTGCCTGCGGGAAACGGAGCCGGATACAGGACCTGGCATATCCGGGCACGGCCAAAGGCCCCGAACATGAGTCCATGGCCCTCTTGGGGTCCAACTGCGGCATCGGCGACCTGGACGACATCTTTCGGGCCAATTATCTCTGCAATGAACTGGGTATGGATACGATCTCTGCCGGGGCCATTATTTCCTGTGCCATGGAACTTTTTGAAAGAGGCTATCTCCCGGAAAAAGATGTTGGGTTCCCTTTGGGATTTGGCAGTACGGAGGCCATGTTTCAGTTGATGAGAATGACGGCGCTCCGGGAAAATTTTGGAGATCTGTTGGCGGACGGGGGGAATGCACTGGCACGGAGGTACGGACACCCCGAGCTTTTTATGGGGATCAAGGGGATGGGAATGCCTGCCTGGCATCCCCAGGGGGTCGAAGTGATCGGGCTCCAGTACGCTACCAACAATGTGGGCGGGTGTCATACCAAGGCGACCCTCCCGTTTTATGAAGGGAGAAAGGACCCCGCGCGTCACGTGGAGCAGACCAAACAGGACCAGGACTATATCGCCGTGGTGGATTCTGGCGTCTTGTGCTGGATCATCTACCATGGTCCCCTGTGGGGCGAAAAGCTCCTCTCCTGGCTCCGGATCACCACCGGGGCGGCGTACACGAATGCGGATCTGTCGCTGATTGGCGAGAGAATATGGAACCTGGAACGGATATTCAATCTAAAGGCAGGTCTCAGCAAAAAGGATGACCGGCTCCCTAAAAGGATGACGGATGAGCCTCGGGTCAAGAACCAGGTGGTTCATCTGGATCGGATGCTGCCCGAGTACTACAAGCTGAGGGGCTGGACTGAGGAGGGCGTTCCGACACCTGAAAAACTGAAACAGTTAGGCCTGGAAAAGGAAGGGGCGGGGCTGTGAGAATCAAGATCGATCATACCAAATGCACGGGGTGCAAGCTCTGCGAGGTTATCTGTTCCCTTCAGCATACGGGCGCAGTCAATCCCCGGCGGTCGAGGATACGGGTGTTTATCGGCGAAGACTTCTGCCTTCCCGTCATTGCAGGCCCTTACACAGAGGCCATGTGCAACTCAAAGGACGTGGTGCTGGTAGAGGGCAAGGAAATTGACGGGTGTATTGTGTGCAGGGCCTCATGCCCGGTTAAATCCATATTCAAGGAACCTGTTACGACGATCCCGCTGAAATGCGATTTCTGCGGGGAGCCTCCCGATCCCCAGTGTGTGATGTGGTGTGATGGGGAAGCGCTCACGGTGGTTGAGGAACCGGGTGAGAGCCGGGTGGAAACTTGATGCTTGATATTGGATGCCGGATACTGGATACTGATTACTCGTTCTTGCAAGTTTGAAGTTACGAGTTTGGAGTGCCTAAAGTTAAAAATTTCCGATTTGAACTCCCAACTCCACTTTCAAAGTTCGAAGTTACGAGTTTGAAGTGCCTAAAGTTAGAAAATAAAGAATTCCGATTTCAACTTTTAACTCCAA
>JAUPKI010000206.1 GCA_030837545.1 Thermodesulfobacteriota bacterium
ACGGCTATGCCTTTAACTACCTCGCGCTGCTTCCCTGCAAAGAGGACCTGAGGGATGCGACTTTCGATTTCAAGACCCGGGTGAGCTTCGGTATCTGGAACGAAAACGAAGTGAAATTCACCGGGCTGTACCGGTGTATTAACTGCGATTACCAGGAGTATCTCGGGTCCCTGAAGATCGGCTATACCCCGAAGTTTTTCCAGGCTATTAATCTGCACACGTCCTCCGGGCGTTTTCGTGTCGACGGACTGGCCGGCGGCCCGGGTTCAGGCGCGGCGACAACCCCGCTCCTCGGCGTGATGGCTTCGCGGCTGGTGAATAGCGATGTGGCCAGTATTGATATCGTGGGGACGACGCCGACGATCTCCGGGGCGGCAACCGGCAGCACCATAGGAGGCTATATCCGCTACCTGCGGTAGGGATGGGTGTACACGGCGCCGAATGCGCTAGGGCGACAAGTCGCCCGGGATCATAGCTGAAAAGTGAAAGGGAGGGGGTTTCCCCCTCCCTTTCTTGTTCCTATATCAAGCGATTAGCCGTTAGCGATTAGCAGTTAGCCTTTGGATTTCAAGCTGTTGCATCATGCAGCCAGCCACCCGACAGGTAAGCTTCAAAATCAGCTAACCCTTTAAGATCTTATAGCTAATACCTAGCCAAAGATATTTGAAATTTTAAAAACTTGAATTCCATCGGTCGTTGTCCCAAAGATTGTTTTGACGAACAAATCATAGGGAGGAACAACCGATGGAAACCTTGATGCAACTTTTTGGATCGATGATGACTTTCGTTTACCATTGTTTTGATCGAATCGTGATCAACGGATACCTCTCCATGCTATCACGCCCGGAGCAGGTGGTCTATTTCTTCAAAGACGTCCTCGCGCAACAGTGCATTACCAAAGACGTTTTGTCGGCGCGCACCAAGGACTACACCCTTTGGATCCACTCATACGCGAAGAATCACAGCATCCCGATGGAGTGGGCAGAAGCAGGCGTTCGCAAGGAAGATCACGTTCGACCTTACCTCAAAAAACTGGAACGTGAGAAGCGATTTGGCGTCTACTTCATCCTCAAAAGCATGGAGCAGGGCAACACGTTCCGATCAGTCGAACCGAAATTTCCCACCGACGACCCCAACTATCGAATCGTAAAAAAGCATCGTAGCCGCTTTACCCATTACTACTTCTACCTTCGTGACGAAAAACTGGGAGCCATGTGTGTCCGCGTGGCCTCTTTTCTCCCATTTCAAATGACCTGTTACCTCAACGGTCATAACTACATGGAGCGAGAACTATTGCATCTCGGAGTTATTTTTCGAAAAGACGATAACGCTTTTCTGTCCGCCAGTGACCCCCTGGCCGTCCAAAAGGCAGCCGATAGTTTGACATCCGAAATAATCTCCCAACGCCTTGACTACTGGACACTCATTATAGGACCCAAATTCTCCAATAAGGAACGTCGGCGGATGAACCTGCGGCGTTTTTATGTCATCTCGCAGATTGAGTACTGCCAGAATTTCATTTTCCGCCAGAACTTTCCCATACGAAAACTCTTCCAACGTTCCTGTGAGCTTGGCCTCTTTACCTTAACGGCCAACAAGGTGTCCCATATGTTCGGCACCCGGATCACCAAGGGGTTCAAAGGCAAGCTCCAGGTGGTTGTGGAACGTCTCGATCAAGCCCATCATACCCTTCGGGCCTATTTTAAGAACTCCTTTGTCAAACAGTACGAGAAGTTTCGCACCTTCTTCCGAATGGAGATCTGCACCAACAACACTCCCGACATCCGGGTTCGAAAGTCTCTCGTCAATCTGCCGTTGGTGCGACAAAGATCCATCGAAATCCTCGATAGGTTTGCCAGCCTCCAGGCAAACGCCCTCAACGCTCATTTCGACTTCCCGCTCTTCCAACGACTCGCCTTACCCCTGACACACCGTAACACACGAATTGCCGGCATCAAGATCCACGATACGCGCATGATTCGTCTGATGGAAACCATCATGCACGCCGGCACCTGCCTCAGCGGCTGGAGTACCGGACTTCTTCATAAAAACATCGTGGCTGCTTACGAACTGCCCCAATACACCATAAATCAGCTCCGCTACGATTTGCGCAAGATGAAAGCTCATGGGCTGGTTGAGCGTGATGGCAAGCATTATTCTTACCGACTGACAGAAAAGGGCGTCAAGGTCGCCGCCATGTTCGTCCTTTTTCACAAGCGAGTATGTGGCCCGTTGGCCAACAGCCTGTTTCATCATCGCCCCGATAAGTTCCATCTCATAGACAGCAAACTTGAAAAAGCATATCACCGGGCGGATGATTCCATCGAAACAATTGTTGAATTATTAGCAGCTTAACAATGTGAGAGATGAACTCTCAGAGTGAACGCGTAAGAATCTAAACTGGGGGCCGCAAAAGTCAAGGCTCAGTGAAGCTGCCCTTCAGGGCAGGGCGACGATAAAGCCGGGCTTGGGAGGGCATTCAGGGGTTACCACGGCCGTAGCATCCCCCTTATAGGCTTCTTTG
>JAUPKI010000207.1 GCA_030837545.1 Thermodesulfobacteriota bacterium
GACCTGCTTGACCGCATAGTAAGTCGCCCGGTGAGGACATCCCGCACACAGGTTCGGCGGTCTTCCCGGGAGGGGTGGGGTATCCGAGGTGTCGAGCGCCTGATGGGGCGTATAATCGACGCCGAAGTATTCGGCCACTCCCTGTCGTACCATTCCGGGATCGTACTCGTAAAGGCGGGAAAGGCCGGCCATCCCCTTCCCCTTGATCGGTATGGAGATGCCGTTTTCCTGGGCCATGGCCCTCAGTTCGGTTTCGTTGATGGGCTCCAGCTCCTCAACAACCAGGACCTTTTCCACCCCTTTAAGGAACCTGACGCAGAGCGCTTCAGGCATCGGCCATGAAAAACCCAGCTTGAGGATACTGACCTTGTCTATTATTCCCAGGTCAGAGACCGCATCGGTCACATAATTGAAACTGACCCCGTTGGCCACGAACACCCAATTACCGCTGCCGATGATTTGATTGTAAGGACCGCTGTCCGATTTTTGAGCGGCCTGATCATATTTTTCCAGCAGGAGCTTGTGAAGGTTCCGCGAAACAGCCGGCACGGTAACGAAATGGAACGGCTTTTTTTCGAAATGGGCCTTTTTCTGGACCGGTCTCAAGGTTCCGAGGCGGACCGGCCCTCGAATATGGGCCAGCCGCGTGGTGGTCCTGATGATGACAGGGAGCTTCAGTTCCTCGGATAGATCAAAGGCCGCCACGGTCATGTCTTTCATCTCCTGGGTGTTGGTAGGTTCCAACATGGGGAGACCCGAGAGACGGGCGTAGTAGCGGTTGTCCTGCTCGTTCTGGCTCGAGAAAAGGGAGGGATCATCCGCATTGATGATCACCATGCCTCCCTTGATGCCTGTATAGGCAAGGGTCATGAGCGGATCAGAGGCCACATTCAGGCCCACGTGTTTCATGGTCACCATGGTCCTCAGGCCTGCAACGGCTGCCCCGGCAGCGACCTCCAAGGCCACTTTTTCATTGGTTGAGTATTCAAAGTAGAGGTCGCTCTCCCTGCTGATATTGAAGAAGTTCTCCGGGATCTCGGAAGAGGGGGTTCCCGGATAACATGTGGCAAACGACACCCCTGCCTCCAGGGCGCCTCGGGCAATGCCCTCGTTGCCCAGCAGGAGCATTTCTTCTCCCGGCGTATCCGTCAATAGCTTGTGCATGTCTTGCCTCCCAACAGTTGGTGGTTAAAAAATTCCAATGCGGCATAGCCGCAACCAATCCCGCCAAGAGCGGGACTCACACAAAGACACGAAGGCACAAATAATATATTGTTTTTACAGTGGGTTGACCAATAAGCCGCCCACTTGTCCGTAGGTTTCAGGCACAGAACCTCAATTCCTCAATCCCTCAATTCTTAAATTCCCCAATCCCTGAATTTCCCAATCTCCTATATCTTGAAACTCTCCGCCATACCCGCATACTGCTGTCTCAGTTTGGGCTTTTCGATCTTGCCGGTGGGATTCCTGGGGACATCGCCAAGAATAATCTTCCGGGGCCGCTTGTATCGAGGCAGTCCTTCGCAAAAATCGAAAACATCCTGCTCGGTCAGTGTGGCCCCCGGCTTAGCCTTGACGACCGCGGCGACGATCTCTCCCAACCGCTCATCAGGGATCCCGATGACAGCGACGTCCTGAACCTGTCGGTTTTCCATAAGGAAGTCCTCGATCTCCACAGGAAAGATGTTTTCGCCGCCCGTAATGATGATGTCCTTCTTCCGGTCCACCAGCCAGATGAACCCGTCTTCATCCACACGAGCCATATCGCCGGTGAGGAGCCAGCCGTCCACAAGGGTGCTCTGTGTAGCCTTCGGGTTCTTATAATACTCCTTCATCACGCCGGGTCCCTTTACTGCAAGCTCGCCGGGTTCACCCCGAGAAACCTCCTTGCCGTCAAGGCCCACGATCTTGTATTCCCAGTCAAATCCAGGGACCCCGATGGCCCCGACTTTGTGGAGATTCTCTATCCCTAAATGAACACATCCGGGGCCGGTTGTCTCGCTCAACCCGTAATTGGTGTCATACTCATGATTCGGGAAGATCTTTTTCCAATTTTTGATGAGACTCGGGGGTACGGGCTGGGCCCCGATATGCATCAATCGCCACTGGTCCAGTTTGTAGTCGCTGAGATGGATATCCCCGTTCTCAATGGCGATCAGGATGTCCTGGGCCCACGGCACCAGGAGCCAGACAATGGTTGCCTCCTCCTCACTCACTGCCTCAAGGATCCATTCAGGCTTGACCCCCTTGAGAATCACCCCCTTGGCGCCCACGATGAAGTTCCCGAACCAGTGCATCTTGGCCCCGGTATGATAGAGAGGGGGGATGCAGAGGAAATTATCATGGTGGGTCTGGTTGTGGTGGCGGTTTTCGACCACGCAGGCAGCCTCGAGGTTCCGGTGGGTCAGGAGGATCGGCTTGGGGGTCCCGGTGGTGCCCGACGTAAAGTAGAGCGCTGCATGGTCCAGGAGATCGATCGGGATATCGGGGTTGTCAGGGGCGCCTGTCTGGAGAAAGACATCCCACGATTCTGCATACGCCGGCCGAACCGCTTCAGGCCCGACAAAGACAAAATCCTGAATGGTCCCAAGACGTTCTTTGATGGCGTCGATCCTCTCCACAAACTCTTCCCCGAAGATCAAGGCCTTTGCCTCTGCAATATCTGCGCAGTACCGAATATCGTTGGCTGAAAAGCGGAAATTGAGGGGCACTGCCCAGGCGCCGGTTCTCAGGATTCCGAAATAGGCGGGAAGCCACTCCAGACAGTTCATCATCAGATGAATGACCTTGTCTCCCTTTCGAATGCCCTTTTTGATGAGGGCATTGCTAACCCGGTTGGCCATCTCATCGAATTCATGCCAGGTAATGGCCACCCGTCTCTGTTTTGCGGGCTCCCTTTCAATAAGGGCGATTTCATCTCTGTACATCCTGGCGTTTCTGGCCAAAATCTCCGTGATAATCATGATTTTCCTCCCAAAAAGCTATATCTTAGCTACAAAATGACTATAGGAAAGCCATCCAGGGCTGTCAAGAAAAAAGACCGGCATCGATCCCTGATGATAAACAGCATTCAGACGTTGCAGCAACCATCGAAGGGATCATCTCAGCGCAGCGGATCACGGCCGGGTGGACTGGACCCGCCAGGCCCCAAGGGGAGAGAGGAGACATCCTTCGCCGTGTGACATGCAGATAGAGGGTTCAGAGGCGGGCCTTAGCCATCGGAAGGAAGGGGGAGGTCTTGTACTCCTGGACGAACCGTGCCAGGATGTCATGCGCCTTTTCAGGCTGATTATCCAGCCTGTACACACGTTCCAGACTCAACATGGCTGTCTCCCTGAACGGATTGGCCGGGACCTCCACAAGCGACGTCAGGATTGAAATCGCCTCTTTCAACTCTCCTTTGGCTTCATAACACGAGGCCTGGGCCAGAGAGGCCAGGTCTTCATATTCCTTATGCCCCGAAATTTCTTTTCCGAACCGTTCATAAAAAAGGATAGCCTCATCATATTTCTTTTGGGTAAATCTGATATGCCCCACCTGAGGGAGGGCCAGTCGTGCCGCCTTCGACATCCCATAGTCGTCGATCACCTGCTCAAACAGTCCTTCCGCCTTTTTGAGGTCGTCATGTGCAGTCGCTGCACCTGGGTTGGCGGGATCTGTCATGGCATCGGAGGCGAGATTGTAGGCCTCCTGGCCCTTCTGGTTGGCATGACGCAGGTACCCGTACACGGACAGATAGCCCACAAGGATAACGGCGACAGCAGCCCCGACGATCTTCAATTCACGCAGGTGGGCACCGAAAAAGGCGGCGGCCCTGCTGGAGAGTGTCAGAAACTCATCCGGCCCTTTTAAGAGTTCTTTTCTACTGAGCTTTTTATTTGCCA
>JAUPKI010000208.1 GCA_030837545.1 Thermodesulfobacteriota bacterium
ATCTAAAGGAAAGGATTTTTCCCTGTAAGGAATGAACCCCGGAGCGGCGCATCGGATACGGTCTTGCCTCTGACTCGGGTATCGTTTCGGCGCTCCGGGGATTGCGGGGTTATCAGCTCTTGATCACGATTTTGCGAGGGGTTGCCGCCTCGACCTTGGGAAGCCGCAACCGAAGGACCCCGTCCTTCAATTCTGCATCTATCTTTGCCTGATCAATGACCTGGGAGAGCGTGAACTGTCTGTAGTATTTGCCTGTACGGTATTCCCTGATAACATCGACCTCGCCGGCCCCTTCAGGTAATTTTGCGTCACCGTCCAGGGTGAGCATGTTCTCACGGAGGTCAATATTGAGGTCTTCGGACTTCACTCCGGGCATATCCGCCAGGAGGGTAATCTCCTTTTCGGTCTCAAAAATATCCACCGCCGGCGTAAACACCAGCCCCGGCCGGGTCTGCTCGGCCGGCGTGGTCACTTCCGCCTTTTCTTTTACCTGAATCGACTTGCTTTCCGTTTCCGCCATGTCATATCCCTCCTTTCACTCAGGATGCCTTGACGGCAATCTGCCTGGGTTTCGCCTCTTCCGCCTTGGGCAGGGTCACCTTGAGGACGCCGTCCGTACAGCTCGCTCCCACCTTGGCCGTATTCATTTGGGCAGGCAGGGTGACAATCCGGCTGAACCTTCCGGCATCCCTTTCCCTTCGATGATATTGGGCCTTCTCGTCTTCAGCAGGAATCTTCCTCTCGCCGGCAATAGAGACGGTATCCCCTGTCACAGACAGCTCCAGATCATCTGCCTTGAGACCGGGAAGCTCAGCGCGGACATAATAATTGTCCTTGTCCTCGGTGACGTTCATAAGGGGAAACACCCCGGCGGTGGGCGTACTCCAAATCCGTCCGCCCGTGGGCCCTCCAGAAAGCAATTCCATCTGCCTTCTCAACCGTTCCATTTGCTCAGATGGACTCGTCCAATCCCATGTGGGCAAACCCGTCATTCTTCTCAATAACATGAAGCATCCCTCCTTTCACCATAGATCATTATTGGTTTCCTTATAGCGAAAAGCCCTGAAATATCTCTTCCCAGTTCATAACCTGCCATAGTGATCACCTGATTTTGAGGATTTCTCAGAAAATCCACCGATCGGTGCATGATGTAAAATAACTAATTCGCAATTCAAAATTGTCAAGAGGAACTGAGAAAAATTCTCGACCTCAACTACTGACTAACCAGGCCAAGAGCATGGAGACGACCCTCGAGATCGTGGAGGGGATGCAGTTCGACCGGGGATATCTGCGCGGATCCAAATCCGACTGGTTTTTGTAGGGATACATCTTTGCCAGGTAGATCACATCCACCACCGGGGCATGGTGCCCCTGGATGAGGTCCGTCATGATCTTTCGATACGCGGTGATGGTCTCGACGGTGGCCCGCTCATCATCGCCAATCAGGCGGCTGTACCCCTGGACATCGGCGCTGAGGATGGCGGTGAGCTTTCTCTTGACGTCTTCGGTGGTCATGAGATGGCCCTCCCCCTGCCATAAAAAAAGCCCCCGAACGGACAAAGCTGTCCGCCGGAGGCTCCATGATTGCCGCCCTCTGGAGACACGAGGTCATGATTCCCTCGCAGAAGGTTGGGGTTGTGCTGTGGGGTGGCCTTAAACAACACGAATCAAAGCAATTGGCATAAATTAGAGCCCAGAAGGGAAGAATGTCAAGCTGAATCTGGAAAACAGTATTGAAAAAGCGTAACATCTCAATAACCTGGGGCAAACCCCCTGGATTCCGGCTTCCGGATCAAGGTCCGGGGCAGGCTTCGCGGGAATGACAAAATAAGCCAACTGCCCGTCATTACTACGAAAAGCAAAGGGCGCAAGCCCGCTGCATGGATGATTCCGGTGAAAGCCGGAATCCAGAAAAGCGCCATAGAAAGCAGTCGCCCCGGCTTATTGAGAAGATACAAGGAGGTGACCCATGAGGAAAAGGAGCAAAAGGATTGTCATCGCTGGCCTGCTGGCGATACCCTTGGTGCTGGTAGGGATCTATTTTTTCATTCCTCAGATACCCCTTGCCTTGGCCCTCAAGGCACAACAGCGTGCGGCCGGAGTGGAACAAAAAGAGATCCAGGTCCACGGCAATCCAATCCCGTACCTCTCAGGCGGGACAGGTGAGCCATTAATCCTGCTGCACGGGTTCGGAGGGGATAAGAATCACTGGGTACGGATAGCAAAATATCTCACCACGCATTTTCAGGTCATCGCACCTGATCTTCCGGGATTTGGAGAGGGCAACCGGGACCCTTCTTTGCGCTATGGGATATCCGATCAGGTGGAGCGTGTCCATGATTTTGCTGAGGCCCTTCACCTGAAATCGTTTCATCTTGGCGGAAACTCCATGGGCGGTCAGATTGCCGGCGCCTTTGCAGCCAGATATCCACAGAGTGTCAAGACCCTATGGCTCCTGGCGCCAGGCGGGGTCCTGTCGGCAAAAAGGAGCGAATTGGGTGAACTGGTGAAGAAAGGGGAAAACCCCCTGCTGGTCAATAACGCGGAAGACTATGACCGGCTCCTGGATTTCGTGTTTGTGGAACGACCCAACATCCCTCGATCCATTAAGCGATATTTGACACAACACGCCATCCATAATCGCGCTTTTAACGCAAAGGTCTTCAAAGAAATCCATGAGGATCGCCAAGCTCTGGAATCCGTTTTAAAGGGAGTGCCTGTCCCCACCCTGATTGTCTGGGGCGATCATGATCGCCTCCTGGACGTTTCAGGGGCCGGCATCGTCAAATCGGCCATGCCCAATGCGGAAGTGATTGTGATGAAGAATACAGGCCATGCGCCGATGATCGAAAGGCCGGAAGATACGGCCACAGCCTTCTTGAGATTTCAAGAAAAGGTTTCGAATAAGTGACGGATGGGCAGGGGCTTTGCTTTTCGCATCCTCCAAACCATCACCGGCATGCGGGAGGAACTCTAATCCTATCTTCTCAACCTCCAGGGACTGGAGGTCATCTATGAGAAGAACCTGCTCCCAGGAGATGGGAATGGATTATTGGGTGGCCAGAAGTCGGGAGCCTAAAGTGTTACCGGTTTTTTTGTTTTCGAGAAAATCAAACTGGGTTAGTATGATCTCCCGGCAAACCGTCGGACTCTGTTCCTTCACAACCCATACAAAAGGAGCCTTTCAAGATGGAAGACAGGAAGAGACTGCTGATGGTGACCGTGTCCGGACCGGATCGGTCCGGAATCACCGCGACCCTGACAGGTGTTCTGATAAAACACGGGGCTGAGGTGGTGGACATCGAACAGGCATCACTGCAGAACCAGTTGGGACTCTACTTTCTCCTTGACCTGAGCCGGGCTGAAACCGGAGAGGACAGCGTCATCAAAGACCTTCTTTTCGAGGCGAGTAAGCTTCAACTGACGCTGAATTTCCGACTATTTTCGGAGGGTGAAATTCGGGTTGTCAGTGCACGCAACCTCTTTGTCCTGACCCACTTCGGAAGTACCCAGGGCCTCTACGAATTCTCCAAGATACTCGGAGAAGAAAGGGCCAATATTGAAACCATATCCACGGTCACCCACCACGGTGAAACATCCATGGAGATGATTATCAATGTGAATGAGGCCCCGAACCTGGGCCGCCTCAAAGAAAGGATCATGCTGATGAGTCGGAATCTCGGCATTGATCTGGCCCTCCAGAAGATGGAGGCGTACCGGAAAAACAAACGGCTCATCTTTTTTGATATGGACAGCACCCTGGTGGACATGGAGGTCATCGATGAAATGGCCCGGAGGGGAGGGGTGTACAATGAGGTGAGTCGAATCACGGAGAAGGCCATGAGGGGTGAATTTGACTTTGAGGAATCACTGAGGCAGCGTGTGGCGCTGCTGAAGGGGCTGACGGTCGATGATCTGAACGAAATCAAGAGTCATATCCCTCTGTCGGATGGTGTGGAGGAACTGGTGACTACCCTGAAATGGCTGGGCTACAAGTTAGGTGTGGTTACCGGGGGATTTGATTTTTTTGCAGACCATCTCAAGGAGCAATTGGGCTTCCATTTCTGTTATTCCAACCGCCTGGAGATCAAGGACGGGGTCCTGACCGGCAGGGTTGCAGGGGAGATCATTGACTCGGCCCGAAAGGCCCGGATTGTCAATCAGACCGCCTGTAATGAAAAGATCCTTCTGGATCAGACGGTGGTCGTGGGCGACGGGGCCAATGACGCCCTGATGCTGGGCCAGGCCGGTCTGAGCATCGCTTACAATGCCAAGAAGGGTCTTGAGAGGTCGGCCGGGGCATCGATCGGAAAATCACGGATGAAAAACATCCTCCATTTTCTGGGTATCACTGAAGAGGACATCACCGAGGCCTTATCTTGCCGGGCGTGATGTCGGCACTTTTCGAAATTTTGATGAATTTCGTTGAAAATGCCTAAGATTTCCGTTACAAGACGGGTGAATGGATGGCTTGAAAGTTGCCAAGACGATGGAGTCACGGGGACTTTTTGGGAGACTGGGTTAGAGCGGATGTCAGGGGTGGAGATCTGACCCTGATTTTTTGAAAGGAGAGGGATATGATCCATGTGATGGTCGCCGGGGCTGCCGGCCGAATGGGACAGCGAATCATACACATGATTCATCAGAATCCGGAAACAAGATTGACAGGCGCATTTGAGCTTCCCGAGCACCCGGGCGTCGGCCGGGACGCGGGTGTTGTCGCCGGTGTCGGAGAGCTGGGCGTCGCCATTTCAGGCACGCTCCAGGAGGCGGGCGACCAGGCGGATGTGCTGATCGATTTCACATCCCCCCACGCGACCCTACAGAATATTCGGGTTGCTGTCGATAAAGGGCTTGCCATGGTCATCGGGACCACCGGCATCGCAGGAGAGGTCCTGAAAGAGGTGGAGACCCATGCGCAGAAAATTCGGTGTGTTCTGGCCCCCAACATGAGCGTGGGCGTCAATGTCATGTTCAAGATTGCCGGGGAGATGGCCCGGATCTTAGGGGCCGATTATGACATGGAGATCCTGGAGGTGCATCACCGCCTCAAAAAGGATGCCCCGAGCGGGACGGCCATGCGCCTGGCCCAAATATTGGCGGATGCCTCCAACAGGGACCTGGAAAGGGTAGGGGTGTACGAACGGAAAGGGATGATCGGCGAGAGGAGCCGTGAGGAGATCGGCATTCAGACCTGGCGGGCAGGCGACATCACCGGAGAGCACACGGTAATGTTCGGCGGGATCGGCGAGAGACTGGAACTGATCCACAGGGCCCATAACCGGGATAATTTCGCCCGGGGGGCCGTGAGGGCCGCACTGTGGGTGGTCCGGCAACCGAAAGGCCTCTATGACATGCAGGATGTGTTGGGGTTGAAGTGACGGTTTGAAGTGACTAAAGCGGCATAGCCGCAACCAATCCCGCCAATATAGGCGGGACTCACACAAAGACACAGAGCCACAAAGAGCACAAGACTTCTTGTTTTTTGTGACAGAAAACTGGGGAATAAGTGACCAAAGTGACCTAAAGTGATTGAATCGACTGAAGTCGCGAAAATTCGGAAAGGATCATATGAAGCTGTTTGAGAAGGCCGAACGATTAAAGCAACTCCCGCCTTATTTATTTAAGGAGATCGACCGGAAAAAGGCCGAGATCAAGGCCAAAGGGGTTGACATTATTGATCTGGGTGTGGGGGACCCTGATATGCCCACCCCGCAGCACATCATTGAAGCGATGAAACGGGCGATCGATGAACCGGCAAACCACAGGTATCCCTCCTATTCCGGGATGAACGATTTCAGGGAGGCGGTCGCCCGATGGTATCGGGAGCGCTTCGGCGTTGACCTGGATCCCGAAAGGGAGGTGGTCTCACTCATCGGAAGCAAGGAGGGATTGGCCCATTTTCCCCTGGCCTTTATCGATCCCGGAGATATTGCCCTGGTCCCCACCCCCGCATACCCGGTGTATCACATCGGCACCCTTTTTGCCGGAGGGGAATCCTTTTTCATGCCTTTGGTGAGCAAAAATAAGTATCTACCTGATTTAAAAGAGATTCCTGAATCCGTGGCAGAGCGTGCTCGGATCATGTTCATCAATTATCCCAATAACCCCACTGCCGCAGTCGCTGATCTTTCGTTTTTTGAACAGGTGGTAGCCTTTGCACGGAAATACCATATTGTGGTCTGCCACGATGCGGCCTACACGGAGATGGCCTTCGATGGGTACCGGGCCCCTAGTTTCTTGGAGGCGCCGGGCGCCAAGGAGGTCGGCGTGGAGTTCCATTCCCTCTCCAAGACCTACAATATGACCGGATGGCGGATCGGGTTTGCCGTGGGGAACGAAAAGGGGATGGAGGGTCTGGGCGCGATCAAGAGCAATATCGACTCCGGTGTCTTTCAGGCGGTTCAGATGGCCGGAATCGAGGCCCTGCAGGGGGATACGTCCTGCGTGAGAGAGATGACCCAGGTGTACACTGAACGCCGGGACATTATGGTTCAGGGTCTTCGGGATGCCGGATTCCATGTGACGTCTCCCAAGGCGACGTTCTATCTATGGGTGACTGTCCCGGAAGGTTACAGCTCAGCCCAGGTGACGACCCGCCTTTTAGAGGAGGCAGGGGTTGTGGTGACCCCCGGCAACGGTTTTGGAGGTCCCGGGGAGGGATATTTCCGGATCGCGCTGACCCAGAAGAAGGAGAGACTGGCAGAGGCGTTGGAGAGGTTGAAAGGGATGAGGTTTTAGGTGGTTGAAGGACCTGTATCCGAGGCAAAGACGGTCTATATCGCCATTGGCTCAAATGTGGGAGAAAAATTGAACAATTGCCGTAAAGCCATTGATCTGATTAATAATAGTGATGGATGTACAGTGAGGGGGATATCCCGGTTTTATCGGACGGAACCGGTGGGCGTGACAGCCCAGGACTGGTATGTGAACGCGGTCATTCATATCGAGACAATCCTTGGCCCGCATGAGCTGCTAAGGTGTCTCCTGTCCATCGAGTCCGACATGGGGAGGGTCCGACGGGAGAAATGGGAAGCCCGGGTCATTGATCTCGATATTCTCCTTTATGGAAATGAGATAATAAGGATGGGCGAGCTGACGGTTCCCCACCCGTTGATGCACCAGAGACGGTTTGTCCTCATGCCCATGGTGCAATTGAATCCGGGATTGATCCATCCGGTCCTGGGAAAGAGCATGTCTGAACTAATGGACGATCTGGAGATAGAAGGGCAGGCCGTTGTCCCGTTGAGCGACATATGATAAGGTTTCTGATTCTTATATTTTTTGTCTATATTGCCTATCGCCTGGTGCGCAGGTATCTTGGCACAGGTCAGAAGAATGAACCTCTTGGCGAGGCGGGCTCGGTCGACGACATGGTCAAGGACCCCTTTTGCAAGACCTACGTCCCGAGGAGAACCGCCTATAGACGGATCGTGGCCGGGAAGGAACATTTTTTCTGCAGCGAGGCGTGTGCAGACCGGTTTGAGAGAGAAGGGGAAGGGGAGGGGGATTGAGGGAGCTATGAATCGAGGAATTCAGGGATTGAGGGATTCAGGAATTGGGGGATTGCGAATTGTGAGGAATCAGGGTCTTCAGGGAGGGGAGACTACATCGTCAGATGGGATGGGGCAACGGATCGCCAATCCAAAATCGAAAATCTAAAATGAACGCAGGGGGATATATGAAATTCTTTATCGATACGGCAAACATTAAAGAGATCAAGGAGGCCAGTGCACTGGGCATGGTGGACGGGGTGACTACCAACCCCAGCCTCGTGGCCAAAGAGGGAAGGGAATTCAAGGGGCTCATCAGGGAAATATGCGACATCGTCGATGGCCCGGTGAGTGCAGAGGTGGTCAGCCTCGAGGCAGAAGCAATGGTGAAGGAGGCCCGGGATCTGGCCCGGATTGCCGATAATATCGTCGTCAAAATTCCACTGATTGAAGAGGGGTTGAAGGCCGTTGCGATCCTGTCCAAGGAAGGGATCAAGACCAATGTGACCCTCTGTTTTTCACCGATCCAGGCGCTCATGGCCGCCAAGGCCGGGGCTGCTTACGTTAGCCCCTTCGTCGGGAGGCTGGACGACATCAGCCATGTGGGGATGGACCTGGTCGAGCAGATCCTGAGCATCTATCAAAATTATGGTTTTGATACGGAGGTGATCGTTGCGAGCATTCGCAATCCGATCCATGTGCTGGATGCGGCCCTCATGGGCGCCGACATTGCCACGATCCCCTTCAAGGTGATTCAGCAGTTGATCCGGCACCCGTTGACCGAAATTGGGCTGGAAAAGTTCCTTGCAGACTGGAAGCGATTAGGGTGAAAGTATTATTTTACCGAATATGCCGGTTGGGGTGCCTGATCCTGGGGTTATCGCTGTCTGGGGCCGCCCCTGTCCAGGCGGATATCTATCGCTATGTGGACAAGAACGGGGTGTGGCACTTTACCAACGTCAAGACCGACAGCCGGTATCGCCTCTTTGTCCCCAGCTCCAGAAGGAGCCTCAAAAAATATTTGGATGACTACCAGGGGATTATCCAGCAGGCATCTGTTCAGTTTGGGATTGAACCGCATTTCATTCGGGCCGTTATCAAGGCGGAATCCGGCTTTGACCACCAGGCGGTCTCTTCCAAGGGCGCCCAGGGACTGATGCAGTTGATGCCCGGCACAGCAGGTGACATGGAGGTGACAGACCCCTTTGACCCGGAAGAAAACATTTACGGCGGGACCCGCTATCTCAGCCTCCTTCTGAAGCGCTTTAAAAACAACAAGATCCTGGCCCTGGCTGCCTATAATGCAGGGCCAGAGGCCGTGGAATCCTATAAAGGGGTGCCCCCGTTTGCCGAGACCCAGGAATTTGTAAGGCGGGTCATGCAATATTATGAAACCTACCAGCCAAAGGCCAGATGAATTTCATGTTCGGCCCCCTGTCGCGTTCTTCTGACATATCCCATCGTCATTTTCACCGGTCGCCCAGGGGGACCCTGTGGGCGATAGGACTTGGCATGGCGCTCGCTGCACTTTCCCTTTCTCAACCTCGTGCTGCCTGCTGCAAGGATACGCTTTCCTGCCTGGCAGGCATCACCGAAGAAGATGCCCTCCTGGTTGCTGACCCCGATGGAAAGATCCTTTACCGGAAAAACGAGACGAGAAAGTGCATTCCGGCATCGACCCTGAAGGTATTGACGGCCGCCGCGGCCCTGGACCATTTTGGGCCGTCCTACAGATTTCGGACGGAATTCTACCTGGATCCCCTTCAGAACCTCAAGGTGAAAGGCTATGGCGATCCCTTCCTGGTCTCCGAGGTCCTGGAGGAGTTGGCGGATGTCCTCTCGTCGAAAATCCCCAGCTTTCGATGGCTCATACTGGACGATAGTTATTTTTCCCCGGACATCGTCATACCCGGTTGCGACGGGTCCACTAACCCCTACGATGCCCCGGTGGGCGCGATCAGCGCCAATTTCAATACCATCGCTTTTCAGCGGGACAAAAAGGGGGAGATTGTCTCCGCAGAAAAGCAGACGCCGTTAGTCCCCTTTGCCCGAGACCAAATCCACTCCCTGGACCTGCCGCCGGGACGTCACACCTTTTTCTTTGAGTCCCGAAGCGCGGCCCGTTATACAGGGGAATTGCTCCTCTATTTCTTGAGAAAGAAGGGGGTTGCGTGCGGCGGTTCCATCCGTTCAGGGACGGTGGGCCCTGAAGACAGGCTTATTTATACCCACACGTCGACCCTGCCTCTCGAAACGGTCGTTCAGAACATGATGAAATCATCGAGCAATTTCATGGCCAATCAGCTTTTTCTCGCCCTGGGCGCCTCTTTATGCGGTCCCCCGGCGACTCTGGCCAAGGGGGTTGATGCGGTCGCCGGTTTCGCTCGAAAGAAACCTGGCTTGAATGCCGTCAGGATCGTGGAGGGGTCAGGCCTTTCGAGGGAGAACCGCCTTTCCGCCATCGATATGCTGGCTGTCTTAAAACAGTTCCAGCCTTACAGACATCTACTCAGGGAGAAGCATGGCGTTTATTACAAGACCGGCTCACTCAAGGGGATCCGCACAAGGGTTGGATACATCGAAAATGGTCCAGGCGAGATTTTCTATTTCGTCATATTTTTCAACCAGGCGCATTATAAAATAGATGAAACGCTGCAGTGCGTAAAAAACGAGGTCTGCTGCCGGCGTTGAGCCCAGTCGGTGCATTCGGTTTTCAGCGGAGGCGGCTACTTCCTGAAGAGCGCCTCAAGCGCCTCTCGGGCATCCGCGGCCCTGTCCGGGATCGACAGGGAGGAGCCTCTGGGTACAAAATATTCGCATAAATTGGCCCGTTCTTTATCGATGACCCGCTCGGCCATCACCTCCTTGCATTCGTTGTAGGCGTGATGGTCATAGAAGTTGCACTGTCTGCAACACCTGAGATCTCTCGAACAGTGGGGGCATGTATCCCTCCTCATAACCTTGTCCACCAGGGTCACTTTGTGTCCACAAAAGGCGCACTGCATGGTTTTTTCCTCCGTTTTTAGACGTCCGAATAAAAAGCCTGACAAGATTTTGACAATTCAACCGATTGAAACTAATATGGGCGCGTATACAACAAAGACCTCTCACATGGCCATCAGAGCAAACCATCAGCGCAGGGATGGCTGCTTCAGATGAGTTCTATCAAGGCACATTTCACGCTTCTGGACCATACCGCCGATATGGGGATCAAGGTAACGGCCCCAACCCTCGGGGCCCTGTTCGAGAATGCCGGCCGAGCGCTGATGGAGGTCATGATCAGAAAGAGGCCGGCCGGAAAGACATCTCTTTGCAGAGTAACGGTCAGCGGAGATGATCTCCCTGATCTGATGGTGCGCTGGCTGGGTGAGATCCTGTACCTCTTCGAAGGTGAAGGCAGAGTTGTCATGGACATTGACGTGGATGCCGTTATCGAGACCGGACTTGATGCCACATTGCACACGGTTCCCTTTAACCCGAAGCGGCATGAGGTGGCAACCGAGATCAAGGCGGTTACCTATCATCAGATCGAGGTAGCCCGCAACAGAGACGGCTGGCAGGCGACCGTGATTTTTGATCTGTAAGCGGAGGTGCTCCATAGAGGGTTATGGGTATTTCGTTAGAAAAAATAGATGATTGCCGATGGCTAATTCCACAGACCGGGGCCATGCGTGTCCCGGGGCTCGTCTTCGCGAACAGCGAGCTGATACGATCGATTCAGGAGGATCAAAGCCTCACACAGGTGGCCAACGTGGCCATGCTCCCCGGCATTGTCGGCCATTCGCTGGCCATGCCCGATATCCACTGGGGCTACGGGTTCCCCATCGGCGGGGTCGCGGCCTTCGACCTGGACGAAGGCATTGTCTCTCCCGGCGGGGTCGGATACGATATTAATTGCGGATGCAGGCTTATGACCACTGTGCTCCGCGGCAGTGACATCCGTCCTTTTATGAAGGACCTCGTCTTGGCCCTGTTCAGAAATATTCCGACCGGAGTCGGTTCACGGGGCCCCATTCATCTATCCAAGTCAGAAGAAAACCGGGTCGCTGCGACGGGGGCTGACTGGGCTGTTAAAAGGGGCTATGGCAAGCCCCGGGACCTGGAGAGAACCGAGGACCATGGCGCCATGGAGGGGGCTGATCCATCTGTGCTCAGCGAACGGGCTGTCCAGAGAGGTCGCGACCAGTTGGGGACCCTGGGGTCCGGGAACCATTTCATCGAGATTCAGGTGGTCGATCAGATCTATGACCCGGAAAAGGCCGGACAGTTTCACCTGTTTGAGGGCCAGGCGACGGTCTTCATCCATACCGGTTCGCGCGGATTCGGGCACCAGATATGTGACGACTTTCTGAAGGAGATGAGTCGGAGCGCGTTCAAAGGCGGCCTATCCTTTGAACTTCCTGACAGGCAGTTGGCCTGCGCCCCTCTGACCTCTGACCTTGCCCGGCGTTACCTGGCGGCCATGGCATGCGCAGCCAATTACGCCTGGGCCAATCGCCAGATCCTGATGCACTGGGCCATGGAGACATTCCTGAAGACCCTCTCCATCGGTCCTGATGAACTGGGTATGAACCTTCTCTACGATGTCTGCCACAACATCGCCAAGAAAGAGCTGCACCACGTCTCGGGCGAGGCCACTATGGTCTGCGTCCATCGGAAGGGCGCCACCCGTGCCCTGCCGCCCGGTCATCCCCTCCTTCCCGAGGTTTATCGCGCGACAGGTCAGCCGGTCCTCATTCCGGGGGACATGGGCACCTACTCTTATGTGTTGGCCGGAGCGGCCGGGTCCATGGAGCGCAGCTTTGGTTCCAGTTGCCACGGCGCCGGCCGGCTGTTGAGCCGGACCCAGGCGGTTAAACAGGCAAAGGGTCGCGCCATAAACCGCGAGTTGGAGGACAAAGGCATTATTGTCCAATCCAGGGGCAAACAAACGCTCAAAGAAGAAATGCCTGAGGCCTACAAGGACATATCACAGGTGGTTGATGTGGTTGAAGCCGCCGAACTGGCCACGAAGGTCGCACGGATGAGACCCCTGGGCGTCATCAAGGGGTGAACCTGTCATTCAGTGCCATGGTGCGCATCGGGTTTGGATATTGATAGCGTCTATACCAGGTTATATCGCTCAGGTCAAGCACAAAGTGTCGAATGCTTTGCAGGCCTGAAGGCGATTTTCGGTTTAACCCGAGCGGCAGCCTGAGGCATCGAGAGATTCCGGGTGATCACCACCTACCAAGGGCGAAGGAGGAATTCATGCCATTTGAATGCATCAACGATATCAACATCTATTATGAGTGTCGCGGCGAGCCTGCGGACAAAGGGGCCATTGTGCTCCTTCACCACGGCTTCGGCTGCACGAAGATCTGGAAGGAGATCTATCCTGCGCTTGTGGACAGGGGATACCAGGTTCTCATGTATGACAGAAGAGGCTATGGCCGATCAGAGGAAGGTCGCGGGTTCATGGATTTTTATGTGAGCGATCGATTCCGAATGGAGAGCATCGAAGAGATGCGGACCCTGGTCGCTGCCATGGGCATGGAACGGTTTCATATCATCGGTCAGTGCGAAGGGGGCGTTGTGGGTGCGGATTACGCGGCAAGGTACCCGGAACAGGTGGAGAGCATGGTCATTTCAAGCACTCAGTGTTTCAGCCCCGTGCCGATGGTGGAGAAGAACGCATCCGATTTCCCTAAAGTATTCATTGAGTTGGAGCCAGAGCTTCAGGCAAAGCTGATTGAGTGGCACAGCGATAAGGCGGAATCCTTCTTTAACCAGTTCCGTCGATTTGGAGGGGCCTACGGAATCGGCGTCTTTGATTTGAGGCCTGTCCTGGCTTTGGTGCAATGCCCGACCCTGGTGCTCTACCCGGACCGCAGTTCGATCTTTGAGGTGGAGCAGGGCGTGGCCATGTATCGCAGCTTGCCAAAGGGGGAGTTGTCCGTGCTTCCGAAGTGCGGTCATAACACCTATCAATACCGGCCCGACGAATATGTTCGGATCGCACTTGATTTTTTTGCACGGCATGACGTCAAAGAGAAGCAGCCATCCGTTGAGATGATCGACATGTCTTGCCTGGCAGTGAAACCCCTTCAGGGAATTGAACGTGGGTAGTTGCACACTCAGCGTGCCGTCGGGTTTCGCTTCCCTCTACCCAAGCTATGAATCTATACGCGGGACTCGGAACATGAAACGGAGGAAACCACTTTATGACCACTTCATGACAATGCATGACAATAGTGGGGTCAGGCTTTCCAATCGGAAATGGTCAATCAATGAGAACGGGAGATATTCATGGACACATCAGAACTAGTGGAAAAAGCTGAATTTGTTTACAACACTCTAAGGTTGAAAACATTGCCGGTCGGGGTGAAGTTCCTGAAACATCCGGAAGACCTCCCGGAAAAGACCCGAAGGCCTTCCCTGCTCCTGAACAAGAAGATCACGATCTGCCAGGCCATGACCATGGCG
>JAUPKI010000209.1 GCA_030837545.1 Thermodesulfobacteriota bacterium
ACATCCAGGTGGGATCAAAATGCTCTTGGGTCAACATGGGTTTGGCCCATTTAAAGATGCTGGGTTTCATGATTTGGGAAAAATAGGTGTGGGTGGCGAAGTTCCGGTCCAGGATGATCCGTGCCTTGGATTCAGCCTCGACCATGGCCTGCCGGCGCATGGCCTGATTCACGGCCACGACCGCAATGACCGCTGCAATGAGAAACACGACCCCGATGCCCAAATTGAGGGATATCCCCAAAGACAGGCTGCGATATTTTTCGACCATGACAAACTCCTAAGGGATGAAGGTTGGAATCAAGGGACTGTTCCTTCTTCCTTCTTCGCTCTTCAATTCTCACTGTCTATCGCTTCCCTCACCTTCACGGTCAGCCTGTCCGGCGTGAACGGCTTATCGAGGAAGGGGACCGCTTTTTCGCGCGTTTCATGGTTCAGTTCTGCCGTCCTGGCATATCCAGACATGAACAGGGTCTTGATGTTGGGCCGGATCTTTTTGATTTCATTGGCCAGTTCCACACCGCTCATTTCAGGCATGACCACATCGGCAAGGAGCAAGTCAATCTCCCCCTCTTGCTGCCGAACCATCTCAATGGCCTCGATTGAACTTGCCGTAGCCAGCACATGATACCCTTCCTGCGCCAGGACCACCTGCGTTAACCGCAAGAGCGATTCATCGTCCTCCACCACCAGGATGGTCTCGCCACCTCCCCTGAGTACGGATGGCTTGGACGCCTCTATTTCTTTCTCGGGCGCCCCATGGTGCCTGGGGAGATAAATACTGAAACGGGCCCCTTGACTCTGTTCGCTTGCCACTTCAATGAACCCGTTGTTCTGCTTGACAATGCCTTACACTGTCGCCAGCCCCAGGCCGGTTCCCTTGCCCACCTCCTTGGTGGTGAAAAAGGGCTCGAAGATGTCTTCCAGGGTCTCCCTGTCCATGCCGCAGCCAGTGTCGCTGACCGCCAGCATCACATACTCGCCAGGCACGGCCCCCGGATGTTGTGCACAGTCGGCCTCATTCAGGACCGTGTTTCGTGTTTCAATGGTGACCTTGCCAACCCCTGAAATGGCATCCCGGGCGTTCACGCACAGGTTGGCCAGAATTTGATCGATCTGCGAGGGGTCCATCTTGACCGGCCACAGGTCTGTTGCCGGCTCCCAGGCCAGATTGATATTCTCGCCGATGAGACGCCTCAGCATCTTGAGCATCCCCTCGATGGTTTCGTTGAGATCCAGAACCTTCGGGGCAATGGTCTGCTTACGGGCAAAGGCCAGAAGCTGGCTCACGATCTGGACAGACTGCTCCCCTGCCTTGATGACCTGCTGGAGGTTTGCATAGATCGAGTCTGTCCTGTCCAATCCTTCCATGGCCATTTGGGCGTATCCCAGGATCACGGTCAACTTGTTGTTGAAGTCATGGGCCACGCCCCCGGCCAGCCGGCCCACCGATTCCATCTTCTGGGCCTGGATCAACTGGGCGTTCAGTTTCTCCCGCTCGTCCTCGGCCTGCTTGCGCTCGGTGATGTCTCTATTGAATCCATGCCAGATGATGCTGCCATCAGCTAACTTCTCTGGCGACGATTCGCCATATATCCATCGGACCGGCCCGCCCGGAAGCTGCATCCGATATTCACGTCTCCAGACAGTCATGTGTTCAGCAGAAGATTTAACTGACTCCATGAGCCTGTCCAGGTCCTCAGGCAATATCGCCTTTGCGATCGGAGAAAAGTCCTCTTTTACGTCCTCAGGGGAACACCCGAAAATGTCCTTGACGGCCTCTGAGGCAAAGGGCACGCAATAGGTTCCATCAGGCCTCCTCATGAACTGATAAATCATTCCGGGGACATGGATAGAGAGTTTCTCGAGCAGATTGTCACGTTCCCTGAGAACCTCTTCTGTGCGTTTCCTCTCGGTGATGTCCCGAATGATCATGCTGGTTCGCTGCATGCCGGTTTCGTCGGTATAAACTGCTGAGGTCATTTCTACCGGAAATCGGGTGTTGTCTCCCCGGATCATGGTCAACTCTCCCTTGGCCATGCCCATTCGAGCCCGTTCTTCGAGCCTTTTCTCGAGCTGGGGATCGGAGGTATCCACCAGGCCATTGCGCCCGAGTTTTTTGATTTCTTCGGCCGTTCGTTGAAACATGGCGCAGGCTGCCGGGTTGGCGTCCAGGATGGAGCCGTCAGGGGCGGTCAGCAGGATGGCATCCAGGGAGTGATCAAATAAGGAGCGATACTGCATCTCGCCTTTTCGCAGCGACTCTTCCATCTCCTTCAGGCGAGAGACATCGATGCCCATGCCAGCGAGATAGCTCTTGTCGTGCAGGGTGAACACCCTTCCTGAAAAGAGATAGGGGGCGCTTGTGCCGTCTTTGTTTACGATGTGGGCCTCTACAGATGATTCCCCATGCTGAAAGGCCTGCTGAACGGCCTTTGTGACCTTCTTCTTTTCCTCGCCCCTAAGAAAATCAAGCGGGCTCATGCTGGAGACCTCTTCATCGGAATAGTACTCCATGACCCTTCGGAAATTGGTATTCCATCGCAGAAAGCGCATGGTCTCATCCAACAGATAAAACGCGCCCGGTAGGCTTTGTATAATGGCGTCAGCGAATTCCTTCTCCTCCGTCAGGGCGGCCTCCACACGCTTATGTTCGGTGATGTTGCGCATGATGTGGACAAGCCCGGTAATTTCACCGTTGAACCCTTTGACGGGGTCTGTCGTCACCAGGAACTCCTCGGAGCCTATGGACAGGGGCATCACCTCCCGATCGTTGCTTTCAACGGAACGGAGAAGCGGACAGCCCTGGATATGCTCGTCGGTCCGGTGTACGAGCTGAAAGCATTTTTTGCCCACCGCCGATGCGGCCTCATCTCCCACGAACTCTGCAAAGGCCTGGTTGCATTGCCGGATCGTGCCGTCCGGCTGAAGGATCACCACCGGGTCCAGCATGGCGTCGAAGGTCGTCTGCCAGTTCCTGGCGGCCATCCGCAGGGCTTCATCCGCCTCCCGCGCCGCCTGCTCAGCAGAGACCCGTTCCGTGACGTCCTGGACATTCATGATAAAACCAGCGATCGCCGGGTTGTCGAGGAGGTTCTTGCCCAGTCCTTCGAGGATGCGCACCGACCGATCCCTGTGCAGCACGCGGAACGAATTGGGAATGGCCGTCTCCTTCGCCTGTACGGCGCCGGCGAAGTCGGTCATGGCCCGCTGCAGGTCCGCCGGGTGGATGAAATCGAAAGCGCTCCTTCCAATCAATTCCTCGGGCCGGTATCCGATGAAACGCTCTATGGAAGGGCTCACATACGACAGGATCCCCTCATGATTCACAATCAAAATCATATCCGAGGCGTTCTCGGTGATCTCCCTGAAGTATGCTTCGCTCGCCCGCAGGGCCGCATCAGTGGCTTTTCGGTGTCCTATGTCGGCCATCCAGCGACGCAGGTCCGAGGCGGAGCGGTCTGTCCCCAGGAAAATAGAGGGGGGGACATAGTGGGGGTTGTCATGGGCCTCCGTTCCGATGATGATCTGGGGATGGGTGCGCAGGACATCCAGAAGAAGGGAGGCGGGAAAGCGTTTTAGAGGGTATTGGCAGAGGGCCAGGCATCGGCTGCCGGAAAGAAAATCGTTGAATCGGGCCTCGTATTCGATCAGGAGGTCGGCGCCTGGCAGGTCCCTGAGCGACCAGGTCGCCGCGCCGGTGACGCGCAGGCCCGCATACCCCGCGGTCAGCGCCCCTTCTGTGTATCCCTTCAGAAGGGCGATCATCTCCGCCGGATCAAACACGCCCGAACGGAGATAGACGTCTTCCGCTTTCAAAATGGTCAGTTGTCCGGTTTTCAGGCTCGCCCCCAAGTCAGGGCTCTCGCTGCAAAAGCCCTCAAGAGGGGTTTCTGAGGATGTCGCGTCTGCAATGCAGATGATCTTCTCGTTTTTTTCCAGCCCTTCCCGAATAAAGGAGGCCAGAACGGTCAGGAGCTGATCCTCCGTCTCATACAGAAAGCAGGCGTGAGCTTCGGGATTGAGGGTATTTACTCGCCATTCACTGGATGCCTGTTGTTCCATTACGAATCTCCCCATGATGTTCTTAAACGACCATCCATGACCGCCTCATGACCATTTCATGACAATCGATGCTATTTGTCCTCTTCTTCCTCCCCCGTTCCGCGTTCCGCGTTCCGACTTCCGCGTTCCTCCGGGTACATCACGTCATAATACTCGGGGTACAGCTTCTTGGCGCATTCGGGGCAGATGCTGTGACTGAACTCGGCCTCGGAATGGTCCTGGATATAGGCCTCCACCTGCTGCCAGTATCCCGTGTCATCCCGGATCTTCTTGCAGGAGGCGCAGATGGGGAGCATGCCGCTCAGCTTTCTGACCTCTGACAGGGCCTTCTGAAGTTCTTGAATCAGTTTTTCCCGCTCCTTCTCCTGCCGTTTCTGGTCGCTCATGTCATAGGCCATCCCCCGAACGATGGGGCGGGGCACCCCCTCCGTGCGCAGGGTGTTGTTGTACTCCCAGAGGCGTTTTTCCCCCTTAGCGGTCTGCACCAAAATGAGCCCCCGCGACGTTCCCTCCGTCTCGATTTCAGCGAGATACGTGTCGAATTCCGCCCGTCTATCGGGGACGATCAGGTCTCGAATGTTCATTCGAAGGAACTCCCCGGTGTTGTAGCCCAATTGCTCCGCGGCAAAACTATTGACGGAGAGGATCCTGCCTTCCAGATCATGGGTGTAGAGCATGACTCGACTGTATTCCAGAAGGTCCCGGTATTGCTCCTCGCTCTCCCGCAAGGCCTCCTCTGCCCGCATCCTCTCGCTGATGTCCCTGCCCGTGCAGACAATATGGCGGATCGCTCCGTCCGCGTCTTTTACGGCCGATGCGCCGAACAGCACCGGAACAAGGGTATTGTCCTTTCCCTTGTAATGACGGATGCGCTCTCCCACCCGCTTCCCTTCGATCAGGTCGACGAGTTCCGCCCCGTCATGTGTCCACTCATCGGCCTTCAGGATCTTGGAGACAGGATGGCCGATCAACTCATTCCTGGTGTAACCGAGGAGACGGCAAACCGCCTGATTCGCTGTCCGGATTATCCCATCCGGACCGACTACGATGAGGGTATCCATCATGCCCTCAATGAGGGTGTCCAGGTAGTCCCTTGAC
>JAUPKI010000210.1 GCA_030837545.1 Thermodesulfobacteriota bacterium
GGATATGGGGTCTGGACCGCGGGCATCAGTTTTCAGATGGGATGCGAGGCCTTCGGGGCCATGGCCGTTCCGGCCGGTCCCGGCAACCTCGACATGCAATGCCAGTTCTTAGTGGATTTTCAGAGTTCTGTCATGTGCTGCACCGCGTCCATGGGGCTCCTGATGGCGGAAGAGGTCCATAAACGGGGCATTCAGGATCAAATCGCCCTCAAGAAGATGATCTTCGGTTCCGAGCGGTCCAGCGACGCCATGAGGAAGCGGATACGAGGCCTTCTGGGGGTCGAGCACATGTTTGATATTCCGGGCATGACAGAGCTTTACGGCCCCGGCACCGGACTCGACTGTCCCTACCACACGGGGATACACTACTGGGCGGATTATTATATCTTAGAGATCCTGGACCCGGACACCCTGGAGCCCGTGCCTGAAGGGGAGACAGGAGAGATGGTGGTAACCACCCTCAAAAAGGAGGCGGTCCCCCTGATCCGCTACCGGACCCGGGACCTCACCAAGCTCATTCCGGGCCGGTGTCCCTGCGGATCCGTCCTCCCCAGGCACGACCGTCTTCTGGGACGTTCCGATGATATGATTATCTTCAGGGCCGTCAACATCTATCCGGGGCAGGTGGATCACGCCCTGTCCGGGATGGAGGGGATCGGAAGCGAATATCAGATCGTGCTGGACCGAAAAGAAGATGGGAAAGATTACATGACTCTCAAGGTGGAGCGGGGTCAGGGGGTCGGCCCGGAACGGGATGCGGAATTGGGCCGGAGGATTCGGGAAGAGATCAAGAAACAGATCATGGTCAGCGCGGATGTAGCGCTTTTCGAATACGGCTCATTGCCGAGATCGGAGAGGAAGAGCAAACGGGTGTTTGACAATCGAGAGATGGATTAGGGATTGAGGAATTCAGGAATTGAGGAATTTTGATGTCTATGAGGTGTTGAGATGATCGACTATGATTACAGAAAACCCGGGAATCTGGAAGAGGTTTTCAGCCTCCTGAAGGAATACGGTCCTCACGCGGCCCTGATCGCGGGGGGCACGGACGTGATGGTCAAGATCCGGAATACCAGAAAGGCCCCTGAGGTGCTCATTTCGTTAAGAGGACTCAAGGAGCTCTCCTATATCCGGAAGAATGGCGACTATCACATCGGGGCCCTCGCCACCCACCGGATGCTGGAGCAGTCCGATCTGGTTCAAAGGGAGTTGACCGCTCTTTATGAGGGGGCCTCCCGGATTGGATCGGTCCAGGTCCGGAATGTAGCCACCATCGCCGGGAATATCTGCAATGCGGCCCCATCGGCCGACACGGCCGGTCCTCTTTTGGCGCTCGACGCACAGGTCCTGCTGCAAGGCCCCGAGGGAGAACGCCGCGTGCCGATCACAGAGTTTTTTACCGGCACCTACAAGACCGTCCGGAAAGAAACCGAGGTGGTCACCGAGATTCGAATACCCGCGGAGATGGAGCGATTCGGGAGCGCCTACTGGAAACAGTCTCGAAGAAAGGCCATGAATCTCCCGATCGTGGGCATTGCCGTCTCCCTACGGCTTGACAATGCAACTATTTCAGACGCCAGAATCGCCCTGACCGTGGCCGCTCCCACGCCGATCCGGGCCTACAAGGCCGAGGAGTTCCTGACCGGAAAACCGATGGACGAAGCGGTGCTGGCAGAGGCGGGGAGGATCGCGGCCTCCACCGACTGCTGCACCCTCAGAGACAGCCTGCGGGGCGAGGCCTGGTACCGGGCCGAGATCATCGAAGCCTACGTCCCCCGCATGGCGAAGCTGGCCGCAGAAAGGATAAATTAGGAAGAATTCAGGAATTGCGAATTTAGGAATTGAAAGGGCAGAATGACCATCATTGAATCCCTAAATCCCTAAATCAACTCTCTTTCTCTAAGGAGACCACCAATGAAAAAGGTATCGGTGTCGTTCACCCTCAACGGAGACCCTGTCACGGCCGACGTGCCGGTGACCTGGACCCTCCTCAAGACATTGCGGGACTACTTTGAACTGACGGGCGCCAAGGAAGGGTGCGGCGTCGGAGAGTGCGGGGCCTGCACAGTGATCGTGGATGGACAGGCCGTCAATTCATGTCTCTATCCCATTCCTGAGGTGGAGGGAAGGTCCGTGACCACCATCGAGGGCATCGCCGAAAAAGACGGGTCCCTGCATCCCATACAGACGGCCTTTCTGGAAAACAACGGGGTCCAGTGCGGGTTCTGCACCTCCGGGATGATCATGTCTGCAAAGGCATTGCTGGACCAGAATCCTGATCCGAATGAAGAGGATATCAGAAAAGGGATTGCAGGCAATTTCTGCCGGTGCACCGGATATGTGCAGATTGTCGAGTCGATAGAAATGGCCGCCAAGGCGGACAAATAGAAATGGAGGAGAAGATGCCTGACCATCTCTTTGTAGGAAAGAGCATTCCCAGGACCATCGAGGCAGACAAGGTGACCGGCAAGGCGGTCTATATCAACGATCTGAAACGTCCTGGAATGCTTTACGGGAAAATACTCTACAGCAGCCATGCCCATGCCAGGATCAAGAGCATTGACACATCCATGGCAAAACAGCTCCAGGGCGTCAGGGCCGTGCTGACCGGCCAGGACATCCCCGATGTGAGGGTCGGATTTTTGAAGGACCAGACCGTGCTCAAAAAGGATGTGGTCCGCCAGTTCAGAGACGAGGTGGCAGCGGTCGCGGCCATCAGCCCCGAGATTGCGGAAGAAGCCGTGAGCCTCATTAAGGTCGAATATGAAAAACTCCCTGCCGTGTTCGACCCGTTCGAGGCTATGAAAGAAGGTGCGCCTTTGGTCCATGAGACAGACGCCAGAGGTCGGCCCCTCAAGAGCAACATCCTCCCCCTCCCCTGGAAATTCGCGGTGGGGGATATGGAACAGGCCCGGAAGGATGCCGCCTATATCGCGAAGGACACGGTGAGCACCACCTGGGTCAATCAATGCTGCATGGGGACGAGCGGCTGCATTGCCGAGTTCGACCAGAACAATAACCTGACCCTTTACGACCAGACCAATGTCATCTTCGGCCACATCGGCCGGATCTCCGAGTATTTCGAACGGATCGGCCTGGCCGGGAAAAAGATCCGGGTCGTCAACCCGGTGGTGGGGGGGAGCTTCGGCACCAAGCTGGATACGGACATCTATGAATTCATCGCCATCCAGCTTGCCCTCAACACCCGGAAGCCGGTCAAGATCCTCTTTGACAGGGAGGAAGAATTCTGCGCCCTGCCCCCGAGGCAGCCTGCGGTCTTTACCATCGAGCAGGGCTGCGACAAAGAAGGGAGACTCATCTTCAGGCACTGCGAGGCGATCCTCGACAACGGGGCCTACACCTCGTGGGGGGCCACCACCCCGTCGGTGATGATCATGCCCATGTCGTCACTCTATCGAGTCCCCAACGTCTATTTCAAGGCCACCTGCGTCTACACCAACAATATCTATGCCCAGGCCATGCGGGGATACGGCAATCCCCAGGCCACCTTTGCGGTCGAAACCTCCATGGATTCCCTGGCCGAGGCAGCAGGGATCGACCCGGCCGAATTCAGATTCATCAACCGCAATCGTCCCGGCGACGAGACCCCCATGAATCTTAAGATCACCTCTTGCGGACTCGAGGAGTGCATCACGGCCGTGAGGGATAGGCTTCAGTGGGACCAAAAACGGGGGAAACAGAGAGGCCGCGGCGTCGGCATGGCCTCCCTCATCCATGTGGCCGGCGGGGCCAGGGTCACCAAGTCGGACGGTCACGGCATCAGGGTCAAGCTGGATGAATTCGGACATGTGGACGTCATCGAGAGCGGGACCGATCAGGGCCAGGGATCGCCAACCGTCATCTCCCAGATCGTTAGCGAGGCCCTGGGGGTAAGGCCCGAGGATATCTTTCTGACATTCGGGGACACGGCCCTGGCCCTGTGGGATGCCGGGACCCATGCCAGCCGGCACACCTTTATGGCAGGCAACGCCGCGGTCATCGCCTGCGCAAAGGCCAAGAGGCAGATCCTCGACATGGCCGTGGAACTGATCCCCAGGCTCGTCAAGGGAGAGTTCAAGCGGATGAAGCGAAAAGACCCTGAATTCGTGGAACCGGACCTCGACTATGGATTGATCGCCAACCCCGAAGACATGGACATCCGGGACCGAATGATCTTCCCTAAAAAAGACCCGGATCATCCCTACTTCAAGGTCCCCATATCCGAGATCCTGAGAAACGGCCTCCATGTGGGGATCGGAGAGAGCCGGGTCGTGGCGGCCGAGGCCTTTTATGACCCGCCCACCGAGATGCTGAACCGCGACATGAAGGGCAATCTCTCCATGACCTATGCCTTCGGGACCACCGGGGTGGAAGTGGAGGTGGATGAAGAGACCGGAGAGGTCCAGATCCTCAAGCTCGTTGCCGCCCATGACGTGGGCAAGGCCATGAACCCGACCCTCCTGCTGGGCCAGATCTATGGCGCTGGATACACGGGCGTGGGCTACGGCCTAACAGAAGAGATCAAGGTCCGGAACGGCAGGGTGATGAACCCCAGTTTTCGCGACTACCAGATGCTGACGGCCATGGATGTGGTCCCCATTGAAGCGGTCATCGTGGAACCCGGGGACAAAGACGGGCCCTACGGCGCCAAGGGCGTGGGCGAACCCGGGCTGGTGCCCACGGCCCCGGCCATTGCCAACGCCGTGTATGACGCCATTGGCGTCCGTATTCGAGACCTCCCTATCACGCCGGAGAAGATTTTGACGGCGCTTAAAGAGAGAAAGTAAAGGGCATTGAATGTCTGACAAATTTTATCGCCTGGGCTGCGACATCGGCGGCACCTTTACCGATTTTGTGCTGCTCAATGACCGCACCGGCGACATTACGATCAACAAGTGTCTAACTACCCCGGTTGATCCCTCGGACGCGGTGGAACAGGGGATTCGACAATTGGAGCGAATGGCCCCGGGTTTTGTTGAGCACGTGGACGAGGTGATTCATGGCACCACCCTGGTCATCAATTCCATTATCGAGAGAAAGGGCGCCCGGACCGGGCTCATCACCACCAAAGGGTTCAGAGATGTCCTGGAACTCGGGAGGGAAATCCGGTATGCCCCTTATGACGTATTTGCCGAATTTCCCAAACCCCTGATCCCCAGACGGTTTCGCCTGGAGGTGGATGAGAGGGTCCGGAGCGACGGCACGGTCATCCAATCCCTGGACCGGGCCGAGGTCAGAGACGTGGTGCGCCGGCTCATCGATATGGGCGTGGAATCCATTGCCGTGTGTCTCCTCAACTCATTTGAAAACCCGGCCCACGAGCTGATGATCAAAGAGATCATAACGGAGGAGGCGCCTGACCTCCCCGTTTCCATCTCCTACGAGGTCCTCCCCCAGATCCGGGAATATGAGAGGACCAGCACCACGGTCACCAACGCCTATGTCAAGCCCCTGACCGGCCGCTACCTCTCCCGCCTGTCCGTGAGGCTTCAATCCATCGGCTTTGAGGGGAAGCTCTTCATCATGCTCTCCAGCGGGGGGATCACATCGATCGAGACGGCAGCGGAATTCCCTGTCCGGATCATCGAATCCGGCCCTACGGCCGCGGTCATCTCCGGGCAGTACTATGGAAAGCTGTTCGATATTTCCGAGATGTTCTGTTTCGATATGGGCGGCACCACGGCCAAATCGTGCCTGATCCAGAAAGGCGTGGCCGGGGTCGTTCCCACCTTTGAGGTGGGACGGGTCCAGCGGTTCATGAAGGGGAGCGGCCTCACCATCCAGGTCCCGGTCGTGGACCTGATGGAGATCGGGGCCGGCGGCGGGAGCATTGCCAAGGTGAGCAAGATGGGCACCCTCCAGGTAGGGCCGGAGAGTTCCGGGGCCGATCCAGGTCCCATCTGTTATGCCAGGGGCGGGACCGAGCCGGGGATTACCGACGCAGACCTCCTGCTGGGCTATCTGGATGAAAACTACTTCCTGGGCGGTGAGATGAAATTGGACAGGGAGGCGGCCCGACGCGGCATCGACGAAAAGATCGCCCGGCCCCTGGGGGTCTCCTTTATCCAGGCCGTCTGGGGCATCCATGACCTCATCAACGAGACCATGGCCGGGGCCGCCAAGACCCATATTGCCGAAAAGGGCGGCAACCCCAAGATCGTGACGGTCGTGGCCTTTGGCGGGGCTGGGCCGGTGCACGGCTATGGACTGGCCAAAAAGTTAGGGGCCCCGAGGCTTCTGGTCCCGCCCAATGCAGGGGTGGGATCGGCCCTCGGTTTCTTTACCGCGCCCAGGGCCTTCGATATGGTGAGGAGCCATAAGGTCCCCCTAAAAGAGGCCGATTTCAAGGAGATCGAAAAGATCTACCAGGAGATGGAGGCCGAAGGGGCCAGGACCCTTCAAAAATCCGGGGAGGCGGAGGATATCCGGTTCGATCGTTCCGTGGATGCCCGCTTTGTGGGTCAGGGTTCCGAGACCACGGTCCCGATACCTGAAAGACGTTTTACCGAGGTAAAGAAGGAGGACGTTCGAAAGCGCTTCGATGAAATCTACAAGAGGCTCTACGGCAGGACCTATCCCGATTCCCCGGTGGAGTTCATCAACTTCAAGGTACGGGCCAGCCTCCCTGAACGGCTCCTCCAGTTGCCGAAAATGGATCGAGCGGGCCGCGGGAAGATCGGAA
>JAUPKI010000211.1 GCA_030837545.1 Thermodesulfobacteriota bacterium
CTAATGGAAAACAGCAACTCCAAACTCCAAAATCCAAAATCCAAAATTTCGGTGGTCATTCCCGTGTTCAACGAGGAGAAAAACCTCGAAGAACTCTTAGACCGGTGCCTGAAAACGTGTATGGGGATGAACAGGGATTTCGAGATCATCCTGGTGGATGACGGGAGTTCCGATGGATCGCGAGACATGATCAAGCGGGGGGCGGCCCAATACCCCGGCAAGATGATCGGGCTCCTCCTCAACAGAAACTACGGCCAGCACTCGGCCATCATGGCCGGATTTGCAGAGACAAAGGGCGACATCGTGGTGACCCTGGATGCCGATCTGCAAAACCCTCCCGAAGAAATTGCCAGGCTGGTGGCCAAGGCAGAGGAGGGATTCGATGTGGTAGGCACGGTCAGGATGAACCGGCGCGACACCTTTTTCAGGAAGGCGGCCTCCCATATGGTCAACAGAGTTGTACAGATGTCCACCGGCGTGGATATGCATGACTATGGCTGCATGCTCAGGGCCTATCATCGCCGCATCGTCGAGGCCATGCTCCAGTGCCACGAACGGAGCACCTTCATCCCTGTCCTGGCCAATAGCTTTGCGGCCCTTACGGCCGAGATCGATGTTCACCACGCCAGACGGTCTGCAGGCGACTCCAAGTATGGGCTCTGGAAACTCATCAATCTCCAGTTTGACCTCTTGACCAGCATGACGACGTTTCCCCTGCGTCTGTTGAATGTGCTGGGCGTGCTCATATCGGCCCTTGGGGTAGGCTTCGGCATGTTTCTGTTTGTGATGAGATTGATCTATGGCCCTGACTGGGCCGCTGCCGGGGTCTTCACCCTCTTTGCGATCCTCTTTATCTTCATCGGGGCCCAGTTCCTGGGCATGGGTCTCCTCGGAGAATATATCGGCCGAATATACAGCGATGTCAGGGCCCGTCCCCGGTATTTTGTGGAGGAGACCGTCGGAACCAGTAACCTTAGGGAGTAGGCGGCAGGCAGTAAGCAGTAGGCAGTAAGCAGTAGGCAGTAGGAGCGAAAGAAGGCACGTTGAAATGGACTCCCCTGGTGCATACTCCATACTCCTTAGTGCATACTT
The DNA here is from genome assembly GCA_030837545.1 of Thermodesulfobacteriota bacterium. GTDB lineage: Bacteria > Desulfobacterota > DSM-4660 > Desulfatiglandales > Desulfatiglandaceae > AUK324. Next base: position 1,093 of record JAUPKI010000211.1, read on the forward strand.
TTAAACGAGGATATGCATATGAAAGCAGTAGTCTTGGCCTATCACACCATCGGCTGCAGGGGGATTGAAGCCCTTCTGCGAAACGGTGTTGACATTGTATCGGTCTTTACGCACAAGGATGCCCAGGGTGAAACGATCTGGTTTGAATCCGTCGCCCAATTGGCTGCATCCCGGAACATTCCGGTGTACGCCCCAGAAGACATCAACCATCCCCTCTGGGTCAAAAAGATCCGGGAGCTGGAACCCGATATTCTCTTCTCGTTTTATTACCGTCATCTGGTGCAGTCGCCCATACTGGATATCCCGCCAAAAGGGTGTCTCAATCTCCACGGATCCCTCCTTCCCAAGTACCGGGGGAGGGTCCCGATCAACTGGGTCCTCGTCAACGGCGAAAAGGAAACCGGCGTGACCCTCCATTACATGACGCCCCGGCCCGACGACGGCGATATTGTTTGTCAGAAACGGATCCCCATATCCCAAAACGACACCGCAAAATCCCTTCACGAAAAGGCGGCAGCCGCCAGCTCAGAAATGCTCGATGAGATCCTACCCCGGATGCTGGACGGCACGGCCCCGAGGGCGTCCCAGGATCACGCGGCCGCAACCTACTACGGCGGCCGGTCTCCCCGGGACGGCGAGATCGACTGGACCCGGCCTGCAACCCGGATCCGTGACCTTGTCCGGGCCGTGACGCTCCCCTACCCCGGGGCCTTCAGCCACGTAGGCGATAGAAAATGCCTGTTCTGGGCGGTCTCTGAAATTGAGGAGGGTGGCGAGGGGACAAGACCGGGAACGGTCCTGTCAATCGATCCCCTGGTGATGGCCTGCGGAAAGGGCGCTGTGTGCGTCGATTTCGGCCAGACAGAGGGGGGCGTCTACATGAGCGGGACCCAGTTGGCCGCAGAGCTGGGTCTCGTGGAGGGGATGTCCTTTGGAGAGCATGCAGCCAGCCGGGCAGAGGCCATGAGGAAAAAGAGCGTCCTCATCCTGGGCGTAGACGGGTTCATCGGAAACGCATTGAGCGAGCGGCTGCTGGAGAGCGGCAGATACGAAGTGCATGGGATGGACCTGCGGTCCGACTATATCCAGCGACTCCTGAAGAACCCGCTGTTTCACTTCGACGAGGGAGACATCTCCATCCACCGGGAGTGGATCGAATACCACATCCGCAAATGCGACATGGTCATCCCGCTGGTGGCCATCGCCACGCCCATCGAATATACCCGGAACCCCTTGAGGGTATTCGAGCTCGATTTCGAGGAGAACCTCAGGGTGGTGCGATATTGTGTCAAGTATGGGAAACGGATCATCTTCCCCTCCACCTCCGAGGTCTACGGGATGTGCGACGATGCGGATTTTGACGAAGATCATTCCAGACTGATCCTGGGCCCCATTCGAATGCAGCGATGGATCTATTCCTGCTGCAAGCAGTTGCTGGACAGGGTCATCTGGGCCTATGGGGCCCAGAAGGGTCTCCAGTTTACCCTGTTTCGTCCTTTCAACTGGATCGGCCCCCGATTAGACAGCCTCATGTCGGCCCGCATCGGCAGTTCACGGGCCATTACCCAGTTGATCCTGAATCTGGTGGAGGGATCCCCGATCCAGCTCATCGATTCCGGCAACCAGAAGCGATGCTTCACCGATGTCTCCGACGGCGTGGAGTGCCTCTACCGAATCATCGAGAACAAGGGAGGCTCCTGCGACGGCAAGGTCATCAACATCGGCAATCCTGACAACGAGGCCAGCATTCGGGAACTGGCTGAGCTTCTGGTAAAAAGATTCAAGGAGCACCCCCTCCATGTTAGGTTCCCTCCCTTTGCAGGGTTCCGGGAGGTGGAGAGCAGGGCCTATTACGGCCAGGGCTACCAGGACATGGCCCACCGCAAACCGAGCATCCGTAATGCCAAACGCCTACTCAACTGGACCCCTGTGGTGGAACTGGAAAAATCGGTTGAAGACACCCTCGACTTCTTCCTGAGGGAGGCCATCCGATGCGGCGAGTTTGAGATACTGACTGGGGAATCCCTGGTATGCGGCGACACGCCGTCCCACAGGGGGCAGGATTCATGAAGATCGGCCTGAGGATCGATGTGGATACCCTCAGGGGAACGAAGCATGGGGTCCCCAGGCTCTGCAAGGTCCTGGCAGACCATGGCATCGTGGGTTCCTTTTTCTTTTCGGTCGGTCCGGACAACATGGGCAGGCATCTTTGGCGGCTGGTGCGTCCTCGGTTTTTTCTGAAGATGGTCCGGACAAGGGCGGCAAGCCTTTACGGGTGGGATATCCTTCTCCGGGGGACATTCTGGCCGGGTCCTGTTATCGGCCGGAGGCTGGCCCCTGTCATCCGGGCGGTTGCCGACGCAGGTCATGAGGTCGGGCTGCATGCATGGGATCACCATCAGTGGCAGACAGAGATCGACCGGATGACAGACGAGGCCATACACCGCTCCATCGACCAGGGGATGGCGCTCCTAAGGGAAGTGCTGGGACGACTCCCCGTCAGTTCCGCGGCCCCCGCATGGAAGTGCAACGACCTCGTTCTCCTGGAAAAAACGAGGTTCCCCTTCACCTACAACAGCGACTGCCGGGGCCATGGAATTTTCTATCCCGTGGTCCGAGGAAAGCCGATCCCCCAACCCCAGATCCCGGCGACCCTTCCGACCTACGATGAACTCATCGGCCGCAACGGCATATCGGAAAAAACATATAACGACTATCTGATCTCTCTGTTAAGACCGGAAGGGCTGAATGTCCTGACCATCCATGCGGAGGCCGAGGGGATGACCTGCCTAAGGATGTTTGACCGCTTTCTTCGAATGGTTCGGTCCGGGGGAAGGACCATGGTCCCTCTTGGGGAATTGCTGATGGATGCCCATCATATCCAACAGGGAGTGATGGTCCCGCGGGAGATTCCCGGCCGCGAGGGATGGGTTTCCTGTCAGGGAGAGGCCCCGCAGGAAGTTCTGTCATGAGGAAGTATTCTGTTGCCGTCATCGGTCTTTTTCTGCTCCTCTACATCCTGCCGCTCGGATGGCGGCCCATCGCCATCCCTGATGAGACGCGATATGCCGAGATTCCACGGGAAATGATCGCCTCAGGAGACTGGGTGGTCCCCCATTTGAACGGTCTTAGATATTTCGAGAAGCCGGTACTGGGCTACTGGCTCAATGCCCTCTCCATCCTCCTGTTTGGCGAAAACGCATTCGCCATCCGCCTGACCTCCGCCCTGGCGACCGGGATGACGGCCTTCTTCATCGCCTTTCTGATAAGGCGATTCGGAGGGGGATCAGAGACCGCACTCCTCGGGGCCGCAGCCTATCTGACCTGCGTGCTGGTCCTGGCCCTCGGGGTGATCAGCATCCTGGACAGCATGCTCACCCTGTTTTTGACCGGGGCCATGGCATCCTTTTTTTTCGCCTACCGGGAAGACCATCGTGCAAGACAGGTCGGCTTTCTCGCCCTTTTCGGGGCCTTCTGCGGGCTTGCGTTTCTCATGAAGGGGTTTCTGGCCTTTGCCGTTCCCTTCATCGCCATTGTGCCGTTCTTGATCTGGGAGGGCCGTCTCAAGGAACTGATCCGAATGACGTGGATCTCACTCCTGGCCCTCCTGCTGGTCGCCCTCCCCTGGTGCATCCTGATTCATCTTCGGGAAAGCGATTTCTGGCACTATTTTTTCTGGACCGAGCACGTCAGCCGATTTCTTTCCCCAATACCGGGCCAGCACCCGAAACCCTTCTGGTATTTTCTGCCCATACTGGCGGGGGGAGCCCTTCCCTGGATGATCTTCCTCCCCGCGGTTCTTTCGGAAACCAGGGCCGGAGTGCGCCGAAAGGACCCGATCGTCCGCTTCGCCATCTGCTGGTTTCTGTTCCCGTTTCTCTTTTTTTCTGTATGCAGCGGCAAACTTCTTCCCTACATACTCCCCTGTTTTCCACCCCTGGTGATCATCGTCGCCACGGGGCTCACAGCCCATTTAAAGCAGGGAATGAGCCGAGCATTTAACATCTGCGCCCTGTCATTCGGTGTTCTCCTGGGCGTCATTGCAGCCGCCCTTGTTCTGAACCAGACCACTCCCCTCATCGGCATGAGGGCTTACGGTCCATCAGAGACCTGGAAGTGGGTGGTGGCCGCAGGGGGTTTTCTGGTGTGGGGGGCCGGCGCCTTTTTGTCAGCAAAGGGGTCAAATTGGAGAAAAAAAGTGTCGCTCTTCACCCTTGCACCGTTGCCCCTCCTGTTCAGCGCGCATGTTGCCCTGCCCGATCATGTGCTTGAAGACAGGGCCCCGAAACAGCTTCTACTGCGCAACCAGGACAAGGTCCATGCCGACACCCCGATCATTACGGGTGACCATACGGTCCATGCAGTGTGCTGGTTCTACAAACGGGATGACGTTTATTTGCTGGAAAACGGCGGGGAGTTGACCTACGGGCTGAATCGGGACGATTCACGCCCCCCGAGACTCTTGATGCTGGAAGATCTGCGGGAATTCATTCGGTCGCATTCCAAGAAAGGCGGAGTGGTCCTCTTCCTGAAATTCAAGAATTATCAGAAAGTAAAAGACAGACTCCCCGAAGCTGAGTTTAAGGATGCGGACCATGGCTTCATATTTTTGAAGTTTCAGTAATGGCCTACCGGTTCACATGCATGAGCAGGTAGAGCCCCAAAAAAAGGAAGAGGCTGTTGGCCAGCCACGCTGAAAGGATCGGAGGAAGGATCCCTGCAAATCCGAGGGTCCGTGAAAGCCCTAACACGAGGAGGTAGAGGAAGCAGAGCGCGATGCCGATGGAAACGGCCACAGGCGGTCCCATCTCTTTCTTCCAGAGGGCGACCGGGACCCCGATCAGGGCCATGATCAGGATCACAAACGGGAAAGCGATCTTGATATGAAGGTCGACAAAATAGCGGGTGGCGTCATACCCTTCCGTCCTCAGCCTTTCGGCGAATCGCTTCAACTGCTGATAGCCCATCTCTTCGGGTTCGATTTCCTGTCTCACAAAGTCCTTGGGCCTCTCGGGAATCTTCAACTCGAATCGTTCGAACCGGCGCAGAGCGTAGCTCCCGTCTTTGTCGCGGTCTTGAATGATGCCCCCTCTCAGCTCCCAGACCCCATCCCTCCAGGTCCCTGACCGCGCATCGATCCTCCGGATCAGATGAAAGGTATCGTCAAAGAAATAGAAGGCGGGATCGATCATGGTTTGTGTCTGGTTGTCAAACTGCCTTATCCAGTAGATGCAGTTGTCCCCCTTGTACCAGATATGACGCTGCCCGTGAAAGCGGCCCCCCTTTTCCTTTTTGACCTCCACCCGCCATATCCCATTAGCATGGGAACTCGTATAGGGGACAACCGTTTCTGAAAGGAGGAACATCGCGATTGAAAGGAAGAAGGCCGTGAGGATGACCGGATGGGAGATCTTCCAGACAGTCGCCCCGCATGCCCTCAAGGCCGTGATCTCATTGTTTCGCTTCATCAGGCCGAGCATGATGATAACAGTGGTGAGGGTGGCCACAGGGAGCATCTGGACACCGATGGCCGGCAGCTTATACAGAAAGTAGGCCGCCATGACGCCCCTGGGCGCCCCTGCCTTGATGAAGTCGTCAACCCCGCTGGCAAAGTCTATCATCAGATAGATGGCGATAAAGACCATCTGACAGATAAAAAAGAGTTTGAAAAACTCACGCACAACATATCGGGTCAACACACGCATTTTTCTGGAACCCCCGTCAGTTGCCCATCACCCCTTCTTCTCCGTGTTCGAAGACCGGGGCCTCAGGAGGAGCGGCGGCGATGTCGCTGCATCGTCCGGCCATGGAATCAGCCTTGCAAGGCGAAAAAAGGCCTCATTGCCCACCATGACATTGGTGCTGTTGGCTGCCGCCAACCGGAACAAGCCCCAACTACGGACCTTGGGCCAGTCGCCCGGCCGCAGGTTGACAAGGAGAGGCCCCTCCCCGGCGAGGCGCTTGAGGTTCTCCTCTCCCTCGAGAAAAAAATCCCTGTGGTCCTCCAGGGTGCTGCCAAATTTGAGTTCACCCCTATTGTCCACCAGAATGGTACGGCGCTGGGTGTAGAAACTCAACCCCTGGTCGAAGGTACGCCACTCGGCGACCCGTATCTCCTCGGGGAGGGGCCTGGGCATCCCCTTCAAAAGCCCCCCCACTTTTCGGTAATTGGCCCCTACCGGGATGGTCATGAGCAGGGCAGGCATCAGCAGTATCAGGACAAGACCGGTCGCGGCCGGGATCAGGCCCCGTCTGAAAACGGCCAACCCCAGCAGGACGCTTCCCAGCAACAGGGCGCACTGGGCGATTCTGACAGGCCATTCCAGTTCGCTGACAGGGAGCATCTCCTGGGCCCGGGCATAATAGGAGACAACCGGAATCGCCGCCAGGAGGAAGGCCGCCGTGATCCCGGCGCACCAGCGGACCGGCGTCCTCGCCAGGCCGCCGTTCATCAGGTATAGCGCAATCAGCAACGCCATTGCCGGATAGGCCGGCAGGATATAGGGGACGAGCTTACTTCGGCTCAGGCTGAAGAGCCCTACGACAGCCCCTGCCCAGATGACCAGGAAAAGAATCCCCTCAGAGTGCCGACCCTCTCCTATATCGTCCGACGACCCCGGCGCCTCCCCTTTTTCATCTCTCCCTGGAGATCGCATCCAAGGGAGACGAATCACTCTTGCAGCCCGCCTGAGGGCGCCCAGGGCCGCGGGAAAAAAGAACGCGGTCCAGAACAGCATGCCAAAAGGGAAGATGACAAGAAAATACCAGATCGGCCTCGCATGTTCCTCGCTCACCAAACGCCCGAAATGCTGCACCACAAAATAGAAATGAAGAAACTCCGTATTACGGAATCCCGCTGCCAGGTGCCACGGGAGGACGATGACGGCAAAAATCAAGAGACCGCGAACCCAGCACATGGAACTTAGGGCGCGCCAGTCCGACCTCGCGGCGATAAAGGCAAGAACAATCAACCCTGTCAATGCGATGGCTGCAACCCCTTTGGTCATCACGGCGAGGCCCAGGCACGTCCAGGCCGCGATGTGCCATCGGCTTTTTGCCGGGCCTGCGGCCGCCCTGTACCCTCTCCACCATGTCATCCAGGTCGCGGTGAGGAGGAGGCTGAAAAGCCCGTCGATGATCGGAAGGCGGGCCAGTATCAGGGGGATGACGCTGGTGAGGTAGATCCATCCCGCCAAGACCCCGACGCGCATACCGAAGAAACGATTCCCGAATGACATGACCAAGAGAACCGTGAGAAACCCTGCCAGGGCAGGCACCAGGCGCACGGCCCATTCGTGTTGGCCGAACAGGGCCATGGCGCCGGCCGTACACCAGTAGAAGAGAGGGGGCTTCTCAAAGTACTGCACGTAATTGAGGCGGGGGGTGATAAAATCGCCACTCTCCAGCATCTCGCGCGGGATCTCCGCATAGCGGCCTTCATCGGGGTCCAGAAGCGGGTAGCCGTTCAAACCGATGACGTAGATGCCTGCGGCCAGACACCCTACCAGAACCATGACCATCGTGAGAGAACGCCCTCTCCCCACGTGGGGCCTATCTGACGACAAGGTGAATCATCTCCTTTGATGTGTATTCGGCCACATCCGCCAGGCCGTCGAGGGGCATAAAAGAGAGGGCATTGGCGGAGAAGAGGATGGCGGCAGCCGCGGGAAACTCATCGTCGGCCAGATAAAAAATGTATGAGAGCGCAATCTTGGGGAGGGGATATAGGATCAGGGAGAAGTCGCCCATGACCCCATCCGCCCCGCCGAACGCCCCCTTGATAGCCCCGGCCTTTTCCCTGATCCGCTCAACATGAGGGATCAGCACCCGTTCGCTGTTGGCGCTGAAGGCCCCCTGATAGGGCATGCTCCCCTGAAAATCCTTGAAGGCCTTAAAGGGCTCGACCTCTACGCTGGCAGGGGCGGCGTGTCGCACATACAGGGAGACGAGAAGGCCTTTGGGGTCAACACTCAGAATTCCAGAGAGGGTGACCTTCCCAGGGTCCACGCAACAGACCTGCCCAAAGGCATGGAAGGTGAGAGATTCTCCCTCCCATGTTGCCCCCGTGGATCTCTCCAACTCAGGGAGGGGCCGGGCAAACGCCCGTCTAAGGTTGTCCCTGATAATATTC
>JAUPKI010000212.1 GCA_030837545.1 Thermodesulfobacteriota bacterium
ATACCTTGTCGTCAATGGCTGCGAGGAAACCGGAGTCCTTCTCGTAGTAAATGTCCGCCCGGTATGAACGTTCTGGATTGAGGGACAGGAAAGGGAACAATATCCGGCCGTGGATGATCGTTTCGTAGAGAATATCGGGGGCATCTTGCGGGCGCACACCGAGGTAGAAGAATCCCTTCTGAGGAAAGCCGATAAAGGGTCCTGCCTTGCACCTTCCGGTGCAGCCCGTTTTGGCGTCACCCACCTCGATGTTGAGGTGCAGCCTCTTGATCCCTTCGAGCAAAGCCTCGCGGAGGTCCCCGGAGCCACACTCACAGCCCGCTCGGGGCCGGCATACGGTAATGCAAGGCTTCTGCGAAGATGGATCACAGAACCTCAAGATCTTCTTTTGAACAGCTTCTTTACCCGGGGTCTCTCCCGGCGACTTCAGGCTATCCTTGCCAATGGGAATCCAAGGTTTCTTCGGCAGCTCTCGCGAGAATATTTTCAACAATCCCATGGTCGTCCTCTTTCTTCATCCTTTGCCTAAGGGATCATCTGATCCCGGAACCAGCCTATAGTAGACTCTTTGCCGCCGCCTCGGTCAAAGCCACGAACTGATCGGGGAATACTCCCAGATACACCATGATGAGCACCAGGATGATACTGAGGTAGCGCGTCCAGGGATCGACGGCAACCGCAGGGTAGGGGCGGGCCGGTTCGAGGAGGTAAGCGGCTTTGATCACAATCAAATAGTAGTAAAGTGAGATGGTGGCATTGATCATGCCAATAATGACCAAGGCCAGGTATCCCTTCTCCAGGGCGGCGGCGAAGACGAGAAATTTCCCGGTAAAACCAACCGTTGGCGGGATCCCGGCAAGGCCGAAAAGCCCCAGCATCAAGGTCATGGCGAGCAGAGGTGAGCGCTTGTGGAGGCCTGCAAGTTCCTTGATCTGCAGGTTGCTCCCGTCATCGGCAATCCTCATGATGACCATGAAACAGGCATAGGTCATCACCAGATAAGCCAGCGCGTAGTAGATAGCACTGGCAAAACCACGCTGCGTCATACTCAGGATGCCGATCATCATGTACCCGGCATGAGCAATGCTGGAATAGGCCAGAAGACGCTTGAGGTCCTTTTGAATGATGGCGACCAGGTTGCCGAAGGTCATGGAGAGAACGGAAAGGACGACCAGGAGTTTGATGAGGACCTCGCTCTCGCCTCCCGAAAACCCCACAAACCGAATCACCATGGCTGCTGCGGCCATTTTTGAAGTGGTCCCGATAAATGTGGTCACTTGGTTGGGCGCACCCTGGTAAACATCCGGGGCCCAAATATGAAACGGGAAGAGGGCCTGCTTAAAGAAGAACCCCGAAAGCGCCAGGATCAATCCGACAATAGCCGCCGGCTGGGTAATGACGCCAGGCAGAACCCTCACTATGTCGACCACGTAGGTGCTCTTAACCATCCCGAAAAGGAGGCTGATACCGAAAATCATAAAGGCGGAAGCGGTGACTCCGATCATGAAATACTTGATCCCGGTTTCCACGTATTCGTCCGACTTCCGGCGCATGGACACCAGCAGATAAAGGCAATAGGACGAAAGTTCAATGGAAACATAGATGGTAAGGAGCTCAACCGCGCTCACCAACATCATCATCGCCAGGTTGCAAACCGCCATCAGAAAATAGAATTCGGCATGCTGCCTTTCGTTGATTCCTTTGAGCTCACTGCAAGAGAAAATGACCCAGAAGGTCCCGAGGGACAGCAAAACCTTGAAAACCTGGCTGAAGAGGTCAACCCTGTAGGCGTCAAAGAAAAGCATTCCCTCTTGCCGTGCGCAGAGCACAGTGATCAGCAGTCCGGCCCCCGAAAGCGCCAGGGCCCACACATGAAGGCGTCGCGGCTCAACCTTCTTGGCCAGGGAAGCACCGAAGAAAACCAATGCCATCAAAGCATAGAAAAGTTCAGGAACAAAAGGGACCCATGTCATCATCGTCGCTTATTCTCCTGATTTAGGCCGTCAGGCTGGCTACAAAAGGAATCACTGCACTCTGAATCACATCCAGCATCACCCTGGGGAACATTCCGAAGAACAGGATCACACCAACAAGAATGATCCTTGGGGTGGCCAGATACAGAGGAACATCGGGAATATGCGCCCAGCGCTCATTCCTTTCACCATAAAAGGTTTTTTGCACGACCCGCAGCATGAAAAGGGCACTAACGACCAGTCCTAGGACCGCGAAGATGCCGCGGACGGGATAAGTCTGCACCGCCGAGACGAACACCAGCAACTCGGCCCAGAAACTGGCCATAAAGGGAACACCGATTCCGGCGAAAGCGGCTATGATGAAAAAGGCCGAGGCAACGGGCATGGTCTTGGATAACCCCCCCAGTTCAGGGATCATCTTGGTGTGTGTCCTATCGTAAATGTAGCCCACGGCAGAAAAGAGGAGAGCAGTCATGACGCCGTGAGCAAACATCTGAAAGACGGCCCCGTTGATGCCGTTTACGGTCATCGTGGAGAGCCCCAGGCCCACAATCCC
>JAUPKI010000213.1 GCA_030837545.1 Thermodesulfobacteriota bacterium
AACTCAACCAACAATAAACTCAACCAACAATAAACTCAATTTACACTGCTGTTCTCACCTGAGTCAACGCGGACCTCTACTCCCGGTTCAGGATCTTCTTTTTCTGGGATTCGTACTGGTCTTTGGTGATAAGCCCTCTGTCATAGGCCGACTGGAGGTCTATCAATTCCTGACCGATGGTCGTTGTGGTGGTGTGGGACTGGAGTTCTGCGCCGCCCCCGCCGCAGCCGAACAGCCCTGCCCCAAAGATCAGCAGGGTGAACAAGATGAAACCTCTCAACACTGTCATTTCTTTCTCCTCCTTGCTCCTTGAATGTCGAAACCGGACCCTTTACCGGGGTCCATTTTCAGTGTCTGCCACAGCCCACTGGCATCCGATTCCTCTATCTGCCCAGCCCATAAAACGATCGAGTCCGCGAGATCCATGATAGGCCAGAAACGGGCATGTCTTCCCCCTGGAGAAGCTGTCTAAGCCGGAACAGCCAAGAACCTTGACCTGCGGGCAAGCCCCCTTATCCCAGGTTTTGGAGCGCAAACTCCCAGTTTACCAGCTTGTCGAGAACTGCCTTGACATAATCGGCACGGCGATTCTGATAATCCAGGTAATAGGCATGCTCCCATACGTCGATCGTGAGAAGCGGCTTCATGCCTTGTGTGAAAGGGACATCGGCGTTTCCCGTCTTGACGACCTTGAGCTTCCCCTCGTTCAGGACCAGCCAGCCCCAGCCGCTGCCAAACTGCGCAACGGTTGTGTCGGCGAATTCCTTTTTGCAGGCATCCACACTGCCAAAGGAGTCCTCCATTTTCTGCTTCAGTGCGGCGGGCGGCTCGCCTCCCCCTTTGGGCGTGAGGCCCTGCCAGTAGAACGAGTGGTTCCAGAATTGGGCTGCATTATTGAAGATGGCGGTCATATCCACCTGCCCGGCAGTACTTTTGATGATATCCGCCAGCGGCATGTCGGCAAATTTTGTCCCTGCGATGAGCTTGTTCAGGTTGTCCATATACGCCCCGTGATGTTTCCCGTAATGAAAGCCGATGGTTCTGGCCGATATGACCGGTTCCAGGGCATTTTCCCCATAGGGGAGCGGGGGCAATGTGTAGGGGGCCGCTGCATGTGCGGGTTGAGGAATCCCTCCCAGACCAAGCGAGACAGCCGCGGCTGCGGAAGCCACGAGAAAGGTGCGACGATTGAGGTTGCAGGAAAAATTGATGCTGTTTTTTTTATCCATGTCTGTTCCTCCTGATGATCCTTTATGAGGTTGTTGGCCCATGACCCCCCCGCATGACAGGCGTGCATGCAGGGGCGTCTTCGTTGATGTTCATGTCAAGAGGGGATGCGCTACAAGATTGTTGCTTCGTCTTTCCGCCTTGTCCGAACAAGATACCATTCGGCGGTATTGCCGAAGAGATGACGATATTATAAGGCTGTACCCTTTTCTTGTTCCATCCCCCCAACGGCCAATGATCAGCGGGTGGGCAGGTGCGGATTTGTCCGCATATTCTGACCGGTTAGCGCCGGCCGTGCGAATGAATTCGCACCTGCAAGGCCACAGCCAACGAAAAAAGGTTGCCCTCATATTAATGTAACCCCATCGGAAACACCATAAAAAAACCCGGGTGACAGCATTCGGAACAGGGGAAACAACGGCTGTCAGGAAATGGTGCCCAGGTTTACGAGATCATCGCCGGATGATTGACCACGTTTTGAGGCCTCCCTTCCAGGAATGCCTTGATATTGTCCACTGTCGCAGAGAGGAGCCGCTCCCTCGCGCTCTGGGTGGCCCAGGCGATGTGGGGGGTGATAAAGCAGTTGGGGGCGGTGAAGAGGGGACAGCCCGAATCGGGGGGTTCCGTTTCGAGGACGTCCAGGCCAGCCCCTGCCAGGGCGTGCGCGTTCAGGGCATCGACCAGGGCCGCTTCTTCCACCAGGGGGCCGCGGCTGGTGTTGATGAGAAAGGCCGTGGGTTTCATCTGCTGAAGCCTCTCCCGGTTGACTAAGTGATGGGTGTCCGGGGTCAGGGGACAATGGAGGCTGATGACGTCGCTCTGTCGAAAGAGGTCGTCCAGACTGACCATTCTGACATAGTCTGGGCAGGACCGGGGCGGAGTGACATTGCAGGCGATGACCGTCATGCCGAAGGCGGCTGCCAATCGGGCCGTGGCCTGACCGATGCGGCCCAGACCCACGATCCCCAAGATCAGGCCGGTCAGTTCGATGAGGGGATGGTCCCAGAAGCAGAAGTCCTTTGAGCGGCTCCAGACCCCTTGCTTGACCCTGTCGCTGTGCTCTGCCGCGTGATGACAGAGATTCAGGAGGTGGGCAAAGACCATCTGGGCGACCGAATCCGTGCCATAGGCGGGCACATGGGTCACATAGATCCCGCGGCGGTCCGCGGCCTTCACATCCACCACGTCGTATCCCGTGGCCATGAGGCCGATATATTGAAGGGAGGGGCTCTGTTCGATGGTCGCGGCCGAGACCGCCACCTTGTTGGTCAGGAGAATCTGTGCGCTGCGTGCCCGCTCCACTATCTTGTCCGGGGGCGTTCGATCGTAATGGACGCAGTCTCCCAGCGCCTCCAATGGCGCCCATGAGAGGTCCCCGGGATTGAGTGTGTATCCGTCCAGGACCGTGATAAGCATATGACATCTCCGTGATTTTTGGGCATATCTATTGCCCGATGGTGAAAGCTCAAAGCCGAAAGCTGAAAGGACAAGGGGCACAGAGGTCTCGCAAGGGACTCTCTCAGCCTCCCAATCGACCATTCGATCGAAAAACGCCACCCGTGAAATTAGTCCTTTCGGTTTTCGACCGGTTGGAATATAATAAAATCATGGCAAAAGATCAAACAACCGTTTATTTTGTGGATGGCAGTTCCTATGTTCACCGGGCCTACCATGCCATTCGGGGCCTCGCCAATTCCAAGGGGTTTCCCACCAACGCGATCCTGGGCTTCACCAAGATGGTCCTCAAGCTTTTTGAAGACAAGAAGCCTGCGTATGGGGCCATTGTCTTTGATGCCAAGGGACCCACCTTCAGGCACGAGATGTATGAGGCATATAAGGCCAACCGTCCTCCCATGCCCGATGACATGGCCGTTCAACTCCCCCCGCTCAAACAGATCGTTCGATCGCTGGGGATCCGGATGTTCGAGATGGAGGGATATGAGGCCGACGACATCATCGGCACCTGGGCCCGGATCTGCGAGGACCAGGGTTTCAGGGTGGTCATGGTGACGGGCGATAAGGACTTCAGGCAGTTGGTGACGCCTGATGCGTCCTTGTGGGACACCATGAAGGACCATGTGACCGATTATGAATCGATCAAGGCGGCCTATGGGTTTGAGCCGGTCAAATTCATCGATGTCATGGGGCTGTCGGGGGATACCTCGGACAATATCCCCGGCGTGCCTGGGGTGGGGGAGAAAACCGCTATCCGTCTGATCCAGGAATTCGGCTCTTTCGAGGCAGTCTTTGACCGGGTGGAAGAGATCCCTCAGAAGAAGCTGAAAGAGAAGCTGAAATCCTTTCGGGAGGATGCCTTTCTGAGCAGGCGTCTGGTGACCATCGATCGATTTGTGCCGGTGCCGGGGGATATCGGGGGTCTTAGATTGGGCGAGTCGTCCGAAGAGGAACTGGCCGCTATCTTCAGGGAACTGGAATTCAGGGGACTGTGGGACCAGTTTGCGTCGCGGCGCAAAGGGGCCACAGACTATCGCCCCTGCCTGTCCATGGAGGACCTGAAGGGCCTGGTCGGGAAGATCCGGGCGGCCGGGGTCCTCTCCGTGGATACGGAGACCACGGACCAGGACGCGCTAAAGGCCCAACTGGTGGGCATCTCCTTTTGCTGTCGCGAGCGCGAGGCCGTCTACCTGCCGCTGGCGCACCGCTATTTAGGCGCCCCGGAACAGGTGGACTGGGCCTCAGCCCTCCCGCCCCTGAAAGAAATTCTGGAAGACGAGCGGATCCTGAAGGCTGGGCAGAACATCAAGTATGATGCCGAGGTCTTGAAACGGCACGGGGTGGACCTGAAGGGGATTCACTTTGACACCATGATTGCATCCTATGTGATCAATCCCGGCATTCGCCAGCACAACCTCGATTACCTGGCCCAGCACTACCTGAACCACAAGATGATCAGTTACCAGGAGGTGACCGGCAAGGGGAAGACCGCTTGCAGTTTCGCTGACGTGGAGGTCCAGAAGGCATGCGAGTATTCGTGCGAGGACGCGGACATCGCCTTCCGACTCATGGGAATCCTCGATGAAAAGCTCCGGTCTGAAAAAAACGAGGCCCTCTTCTACGACCTTGAAATGAAGCTCCTCCCGGTCCTCATGGATATGGAACTGGCCGGGATTCGGATCGATGCCGGCTTTTTTGAAGCGATGTCCCAGCGCTTTGCGCAGGAGATGAAACGGATCGAGAAGGATATTTTTGCCGAGGCCGGCATGACGTTCAATATCAACTCGTCCCAGCAGTTGGGCTATGTGCTTTTTGAGAAGCTCGGGCTTCCCGGTCAGAAAAAGACCGCCAAGAGTGGGCACTATTCGACCGATGTGAAGGTCCTGAAGATGCTGTCGGCCTCGAACTTCGCGATTCCCAGCCTCCTCTTGAGGTATAGGACCCTCTCCAAGCTCAAATCGACCTATCTGGACGCCCTGGTCAAGATGGCCGATCCATCCACCGGCAGGATTCACACCTCCTACAACCAGACGGTCGCCGCCACCGGTCGGTTGAGCAGCAGCAACCCGAATCTCCAGAACATCCCGGTGAGGGGAGAGGAGGGGAGGGAGATCCGGAAGGGATTTGTGGCGGAAAGCGGGCACTGCCTGGTAGGGGCTGACTACAGCCAGATCGAGCTGAGGGTATTTGCGCACTATTCAGGGGACGAGGCCTTTATCGAGGCATTTCAAAAGGATCAGGACATTCACACCCGGACCGCCTCCGAGATCCTCGGAAAGGCGCCTGATGAAGTCACGCCCGGAATGCGTCGGCTGGCAAAGGCCATCAATTTCGGCATTATCTACGGGATGGGCCCCCGAAAGCTGGGCGAGGAACTGGGAATCGATCATCAGACCGCCAAGAACTACATCGACGCCTATTACGAGCGGTATCAGGGTGTGACCCGATACCGGGAGGAGATGATTCAGACGGCCTCCAAAATGGGATATGTGACCACCCTTTTCAACCGGAGGCGGTATCTCCCCGACATCGAGCACGCCAACAACCGCATCCGTTCAGAGGCGGAACGGATGGCCGTTAACACCCCGATCCAGGGAACGGCCGCCGACCTGATCAAACAGGCCATGATCCGTATTCACGACCGGCTGAGGGAAGAGAGGTTCAGGACACGGATGCTCCTCCAGGTCCACGACGAGCTGGTCTTTGAGGCCCCGGAAGATGAGGCGGCCCGGGTCATCCCCATGATCCGGGAAGAGATGGAAGGGGTCTACCCCTTGAGGGTTCCCCTCAAGGTGGATATCCATCAGGGGGCCAACTGGGATGAGGCCCATTAAAAGTGACTAAAGTTTGAAGTGACCAAAGTGACTAAAGTTTGGGAACCCAACAAACCCAATGAACTCAACGAACCCAATGAACCCAACGAACCCGAAAACCCTTCCCTCTGGCTGCATGATATGGTAATTTACCGGGCCGGTCTCTGGAGAGCGTGTAGGGGAGAAAAAGGCTGATCAACGACTTTATCTTGAGAAGAAGCAGTCAGGAAAAATTTATCTGAGCAGTGAAAGCGATGGGGCATCAGGAAGAAAAGAGCGGAGAAGAGTTGAATAGTCTGTATGTGGGCATTGATGCAGGCTCTGTCAGCGTCAACTCCATGGTCGTCAATGACAGAGGCAAGATCGTGTTTGAGGCCCCTTACGGTCGTCACTTCGGCAAGGTCGATGAGGGGATCACGACCCTTATCCGGGGGCTGTATGACCGATTCGGGGGGGAACATATCCGGTCCGTGTCCTTTACTGGAAATCATGGAAAGGAGCTGAGTGAACGGCTGGGGGCCTTTTATGAATTCGAGACCATCAGCCAGGTCCTGGGCGCCATATTTGTCAGACCGGATGTCCGGACGATCATCAGCATGGGAGGTCAGGAGACGGCCCTGTTTCAGATCACCCATCCCGCCACAGGGGGGTCGTCACGACACGCCGCATGGGAACTGGAATATTTCAATACCAACGGGCCCTGCGCCTCGGGCACCGGGTCTTTTATCGATCAGCAGGCCCAGAGGCTCGCCACCTCCATGTATGCGGAGAAAACAGACATCTCCCAGGATCAGATCGACCGGATTCTTACGGACTTCATCGGTCTCGGCGTCAAGAGCACAACCCCTGCCAATGTGGCATGCCGCTGCACCGTGTTTACCAAGTCGGACATGATTCATCTCCAGAACCGGGGGGAACGGCTGGAAGACATCATCTACGGCCTCCACGTAGGAAACGCCCGGAACTACATGAGCACCATCGTCTCGAACCGGGTCCTTGAAGAACCGATCCTGTTTGTGGGGGGGCTGTCCCTGAACGAACTCCAGGTCAAGGCCTTTAAGAATTATTTCCCAGGGTTGATCGTGCCGCCCCATAACACCTCCATCGGGGCCCTCGGCGTCGCATTGCAGGCCCTGGCGTCCAAAGAGGATGGCTGCGATGCAGACCGGGACGGCTGCCCGGCCCACAATGTGCTGGAGCGACTCCATTCCAATCGGAAGATATCCGTGCCCATTGCCCCGAGACTGGCGCTTCGGGAGACCGTTTTTCCCGAGAGCAATGCGATCCCCAAGAGGCCCCTGAGCAAAAAAGCCCGGACCTGGCTCGGGGTCGACATCGGGTCCACCACCACCAAATACGCCCTGATTAATGAGGGAGGGGAGATCATCCACAAGAATTATGTGCCCACCCAGGGGAAGCCGATCGAGGTGACCCAGGGCCTCCTTGCCTATCTGCAGGACCAGATGGGCCGTAGGATCGATATCGCGGGGACCGCCGCGACCGGCTCCGGGAGAAACGTGGTGGGCGATTTTCTGAATGTGGATCTCATCATTGACGAGATCACTGCCCATGCCAGGGGGGCTGTGGAGATCGACCGGGAGGTGGACACCATCTTCGAGATCGGGGGGCAGGACTCAAAATATATCTATATCGCCAACACCTATCCCCTTGACTTTGACATGAACAAGGTCTGTGCGGCCGGCACCGGGAGCTTTCTCCACGAACTGGCCAACAAATACGGCATCAACATTGTAGGCGAATTCCAGGATATCGCCCTCTCTTCCGAGGCCCCCGTCAGACTGGCGGAACGGTGCACCGTCTTCATGGAATCAGACCTGGTCTCTTATCACCAGAAGGGGGTGCCGAGGAACGATCTCATCGCCGGCCTCTGTTACGCCATTGTTTACAACTACCTGAACCGCGTGGTGGAGAAGAGGAAGGTCGGGCAGCGGGTCATGTTTCTGGGCGGGCCATCCCTGAACAAGGGGGTGGCGGCGGCCTTTGAAAATGTCCTGGGCCGTCCGGTTCTCGTGCCGAAGCACCGGGAGGTCCTGGGGGCCTATGGGGCCGCCCTCAGCGTCCAGGAAATGATGCGGATTGAAAACAGGGAAGCGACCGCCTTCAGGGGCCTGGACAGCGCCATCAACGACCGTATGGC
>JAUPKI010000214.1 GCA_030837545.1 Thermodesulfobacteriota bacterium
ACCTTGGCGGCGACTTCTGGTTCAGTAAGTCCGACGGCTATTACGTTCGGGCGGTGCGTGGCGGACGGTTTCATTTTGTGGAGCCGTTAGGGACATGCGGCACCAAGACCCCCTGTTATACGACCCTCCAGGCGGCCTTGAATGCAGCGGCGGATGGGGATACGGTTCAGGCGGCGAAGACCTTGACTTCGGAGGGGCCGGTGTGGAACAAGACCGGCACCGTGACCATCAGCGGGGGATGGAAGGCGGATTTCAGCGGACAGGACGGCACCACAGAGATATATGCGCCGCAGGCGACAGGAGGGGGAGGCATCAAAGTGCAGCCGAATGTGAAGGTGATTCCAAGGCCGTAGATGGGAAGAGAGGTGGGGGGGATCTGTGAGAGAGGCCTCCAGGCCTCGATCATCGCGGGAGGAGGTCGCGGCTCGGAAGCCGCTCACACAGGGAGGGAGGATCGCGGCTTGGAAGCCGCTCACACAGAAAGGGCAGAGGGGAGACGCGGAGAGGGTAGGGGAGATATAAACAGACGGGTGAAGTGGGGATCTGTGGGAGAGGCCTCCAGGCCTCGATCATGATGGGAAGGGGTCGCGGCTCGGAAGCCGCTCACCTAAGAAGTGAGAACAGGGACGCTGTAGCCACTTGGGTAGATCTTGTGCGGGATGCCGTGAGAATCTCCACCTGAAACTGCAACGCCGAAAATCTGGCGGGTCAATAATTTGAAAACAGCCTTTCGGTGTAGGTCCTGTCTCCAAGAGATGGGCAGGTTCAGGGGCGAAATGGGAGGATAACTATGGGCATAGACAATATCGCCGAAATTGACAATCTGAGTACGTCAGAAAAAATCTACTGGCTGAGGATATTTGGGACAGAATGGCTAAGATCACTGAAGTCAAGGTATTGAATGGTTATCGCCTGGAATTGGCGTTTGACGACGGCGTGTGTGGGGTGGTGGACCTCTCTGATTTGGTTGGCACGGGCCGTGTTTGCTTTGTGGCGTGACCGTCATGTTTTCGAACAGGTTCGAATCGGTTCATTCGGCGAGCTTGTCTGGGGCAATCAAATTGATCTCTGTCCGGACTCCTTAATATTTTAGGGTGACAGGCAAGAAGCCGGAAGACGTTTTCCCCGTCCGGTTCTGTGCAGCGGGTGCTGGGCAACCGGTATTCCTACCGCGACCTTTTTCTCACAGGGGCATTTTCCACTCCGCCGCCACAAGGGAGCTGAGCGACCTCCCGGGGTATTTGCCTGCGATGTCGGCATAGAAGTCCCGAATGATTTCCATATCCGCTTCCATATTTCCGGTGGGATGGACGACCGGCCCGATGCCCCCCACCTTGCGTCGGTAATCGAGATACCCCAGCACGATGGGGACATTCGCTCCCCTGGCAATATGGTAGAAGCCGGTTTTCCAGTATATGACTTTCCTGCGGGTTCCGGAAGGAGGAACCACCAGGACCATTCGCGGATCTTCGCGAAAGGCCTGGATAGACCGTGCCACAGCATCGGTTGACCTGGAACGATCAACGGGAATGGCGCCCAACCACTTGAGGAAAGGACCCACTGGCCAGCGGAACCAGGCGGCCTTCATCATGATAAAGGGCTTGATTTCAAGAATGAACGCCAGACAGACGGTGTAAAGGAAATCCCAATTGGAGGTGTGCGGCGCCGCTATGATGACGTAGCTGGAGATGGATGGCCTTTCCCCCGCCGGTCTCCAGCCCGTACATCGAAAGATGATCAGGGCCAGCCAGCGCATCACGGTTTTCCATACGGGCGCGTCGTGAACCGTCTTATGATGCATGATCGAATCCCTGAATCCCTCAATTCCTCAATTCCCCAATCCCTCAATTCCTTTCTCTCCGCCTTTTCCGGACGAGGTTTGCAGTTTCCGCCCACACGATGAGAAAAATCCCCAAGAACATGGAGATGCGCCCCAGGTAGTCCCCATGGCGGGCAAAAAAGGTCCGGCCCTGTCGTAGATGGATTCGGCCTTTGAGCGTAGCCTTTTGCCACCAAGTCGTGCGGGCCGTGACCACGCCTCTTGCGTCGATGAGGGCGGAGATTCCGGTATTGGCCACCCGGACCAGGTCCCGGCGGCATTCGATGGCACGAATGGGGCTGAAATCGAAGTGGTGGCGATAGCCGGGGGTGTTTTTCCACCATCCATCGTTCGTGATCATGCAGATAAAGCCCTTCTCCTCCGGCAGTCTCCGGGCACAGTGAAAACCAAAGGCCGACTCGAAACAGACGATGGGCAGAATGCCGATGGCGGTGTCAGAGGACACAAATGCACGGCTCCCCTCACGAATGCTGTAGGTGCCGTTATATCCGCCTAGTTCCAGGGAGTATTTTCCAAGGAAGCCTAAATACTGCACAAACGGCACACGCTCGAACAGGGGGACCAGCTTGGTCTTGTGATAGAATTGGGGCGCAGACCCGGGTGAAAGAAAAAGGGCGGTATTGAAGCCCTCGTAGAAAAAACCTTCTTCCCGGTTGAAACGGCTCCAGGGAGGGATATCCTCCTCGACTTTCTGATAGCTGTGGACCCCTATCAGACAGGTGAGCTTCGGGTATTTTGCCTGAAAATCCAACAACTGACGATAGTAAGGCGATCGGCAGGGATTTTGCTCGTCAATGTGCTGCACCACAAGGGTCTCGGGGCCGAACAGGTAGTCGGTTTCCCCGTCGCAGACGGCGTCCGCTGTCTTGAAAAATTCATTCAGGTGCTGAGCCTGCCTTTCCGGAACGAATTTTTCGGTGTATGGATCCAGATTGGGCTGGATCAGGGCCACAGTGACGGTTTCTCCCTCCTCCCTGAAATAGTCAAACAGGTGATAGGAGACCCGTACAGGGATGAAAATCAGCAGAAGGGTTGCGACCCCCATGTAAACGGTGGATCCCAACCCCCTTTTTCTATAGGCAGTCACCATGTGAAAGATCGCAAAATTGACCAGGATAATCCAGAGCGTGCCCCCGCGAAGGCCGCAATATTCAACCCATTGGA
Source organism: Thermodesulfobacteriota bacterium (assembly GCA_030837545.1). Taxonomy (GTDB): domain Bacteria; phylum Desulfobacterota; class DSM-4660; order Desulfatiglandales; family Desulfatiglandaceae; genus AUK324. The sequence goes on from JAUPKI010000214.1 coordinate 3,005, forward strand.
CCAATTTGGGCGCCGTGACCAGGGCGTTGCCCAGATTGAGCCAGGGCCAGGCCAGGTCCCAGGATTCGTGAAAATACTCGTATCCCATCCAGATGATCAGAAAGGAAACCACCAGGGGGATGTGGAGGCTGGCTCGAACCCGGCTTATGGACCAGAAAACAAGGGCCTGTAACAGGGCATTGGCCACCATGATGAAAATGGCCCCCACCCACTGCGCTTGAATGATCCACCATGATCCCAGGATATTCCACAAGAGGAAACCGACAACGGCATAATTGAACAGGGTGTAGGGGTTTGGGTGATCGCGGGTTTCCTCCTCCAGCAGTAAAAGGGGGGCCCAGGCAATGAAGATGAGAAAGAACAGGGGCGAAACAGACCAGGGAATGCCCAGCAACAGACCACTGGTCAGAGACAAAAAAAGGTTTCTGCTGGTATGATAATCCATGCGGATTCTGAGGAATAAAACGCTAAATCCGGCGCGCTTGGGGTTACGTTGAAGCGGTCAGCTCAATGATCTTTTTTTTGGCGAAATCCAGATGGGCTACAATCGCCTTACTGGCCTTTTGGGGGTCTTTTTCCTGGATGGCCGCCAGGATCGCGGCATGCTGTTCCAGCAGACGGCGTTTGTTTTCGTCTTCCTTGAACATGGTCTCTCTGATAAGCTTCTGGGATTGCCACAAGAGGTCAAACAGCGTGAACCCGATATGAGACAAGATGGTGTTCTGGGCAGCATGAAATATCCCCAAGTGAAAATTTGCATCCGCATGGACCCCCAGTCGGTTGCTATCAAAATCCTCTTTCATTTCCTGGCAGGCCTTTTCCAAAGATGTTATGTCGTTGTCGGTGGCGAGTTGGCTTGCCTTGGATACGGCCCAGGATTCCAATATCTTTCGAACTTCCAGTAACTGAATCACCATGTTCAGATCGCCATCAATCGTCTTGGCAATTGGGTCATGAAGGGCTGAGGCTGCAAGCGACTTGACAACAATCTTACTGCGGGGCTGGATCTCAACAAAACCCAGGGTCTCAAGGATTTTGAGCCCCTCCCGTAATGGCGGGGCGCTCACGCCCAGACTGCTTGCCATCTCCCTTTCAGGGGGGAGTGCGTCGCCCGGTTTCAGGGTGCCGTTTTTTATGAGCGCTATGAACTGATCCGCGATTTCATCGGACAATCTCTTGTGTTGAAGACGTTTGAGCATGTTCAGCCCCCGGGAAGGATTTAAAGGAGATACTATTAGAGCGGTCAAGGATTGTCAACATAATTGATCATATCAGGCTAATTTTCCCGATGATCCCCTGTTTTCGGTAAATCTGGGCGACCGAATTCATGCGGTAAATTAATATAACAAATTGATATTATGTTTATTATTTAGGAACGCAAACTGTTTCGATAGCCTTACTGAATGGTTTCTGGAAAAAATGCTTGACAGGGATCTGATGTTGAGATACTGATCATATCAATTTTAGAAATGTATTATACGCCGGTTCGCATGGCCCCTGAATCATATCGAGCCTATGCACGGCATTCGGGAAAAGGGAACTGAATGGAAAAGCAGATGAAACGGACCAAAGAGATACTTCATGAGAAGCTCGCGGGACAACCTCGGACGCCCCTGTACAGCGCCGAGGCCCTGGCGTCGATCCGCCGGACAGTGGATCAGTGGATGAATGCCGTTGTTCGTCAGACCGATCGAGACAACTGGCACAAGACCCCTCACACGGTGTTGGGTTCCGATACGCCGAGAGAACTCCTCTATACGCCCCTGTCTAACCCGGATCTGGATTATGAGCAGGACCTGGGAAATTCCGGCCAGGCGCCCTTTACCCGGGGCATTCATGCCAACATGTATCGGGGCAGGGAATTTACCATGCGCCAGTTGACCGGTTTCGGGTCCCCGGAACAGACCAATGAGCGCCTCCGGTTCATGCTGGATCACGGGGCGACCGGCCTCAACATCCTTTTTGATCTTCCCACCATCCAGATGTATGATTCGGATGATCCCTTTGCCGTAGCACAGGTGGGCATGTCGGGCGTTTGCGTGGACTCGGTGGAGGACATGGCACGCCTCTTTAAAGACGTGCCTCTGGACGAGGTCACCATTTCCATCGTGACTCACTACCCTTCCAATACGGCCATTCTCTTTCCCATGTTCCTTGCCCTGGCAGAAGAGCGGGGCGTCCCGTGGGAAAAGCTTCAGGGGAGCGTCCAGAATGACATCACCCTGGAGGAGGTGATTCGAAGCGGATCTGAATATATACCGCCCAAGGATTGTTTTCGCATTCAGTGCGACAATATTGAATTCATTCGAAAAAACGTACCGAGGTGGAACTTCGTTACCATCAACGGGTACAACCTGCGGGAATTCGGCACCTCTGCCGTCACTGAGATGGCCGTTGCCGTGTCGAACGGCATAGCAATCCTGGATGAACTCGTCAGGCGAGGGTATGATGTGGATGCCACAGCCGACAGACTGGCCTTCTTCTGGTCGGCTGCCAACGATTTCTTTGAAGAGATCGCCAGGATACGGGCCATTCGAAGGCTCTGGTACAGGATTGTGAAGTATCGGTTCAATGCCCAAAACCCCAGGGCCATGCTGATGAGGTGTCACGTCCAGACCTCGGGCGTGTGTCTGATCCAGGATGAGCCTCGAAACAACATTATCCGGTCTGCCTATCACGCCCTGGCCGCGGTTCTGGGGGGGGCCCAGTCCCTTCACGTGGATTCCTATGATGAGGCCTACTCCGTGCCCACCGAGGAGGCGGCTCTGCTGTCCCTCAGGACCCAGCAGATCCTTCAGAAGGAGACCGGGGTTACGGATGTGGCGGACCCCCTGGGCGGATCGTTCTATGTGGAGGCCCTGACCCGGGACATTGAAGCCCGAATACTGGACGAGGTGGATGAGATCGAGAGGCTCGGTGGTTATGTGAAGGCCATCGAAGGCGGGGAGATCTACAGCAAGGTGGCCTCCTACTTTGCGGAGCAGCAACGGATGATCGATAGAGGGGAGATCGTCCTCGTGGGTCAGAATGTGTACAAATCAGAGGTGGAAGGTCCGGCCATCAATGTCTTCAGGTACCCGGAGGGAGTGGAAGAAGAACAAAAGGCCCGATTGCAGAAATTGAGGCTGACCCGGGACAGCGGGAAGGTGCGGAGTGCCCTAAGCGCCCTACGGGATGCCTGCCTCAAGGGGGACAACATCTTTCCCTGCAGTGTGGCGTGCGCCCGCGCACGGTGTACCGAAGGGGAGTTGTTCAAGGTCTTCAAGGATGCCTTCGGACTGTGGAAACCGCCCGCGCTCTTTTGATGCCTCACAAATGATTCACAAGGGTCACCCCATTGAAAAGGGGGAGAGAAGGGA
>JAUPKI010000215.1 GCA_030837545.1 Thermodesulfobacteriota bacterium
AGACTTGATTGAAACTTACGAAAGCACCCTCGAGCCGCTTTCGGAACAGCGTTTCGGCGATGGGGGACGTCCTTAAATAGTTAAATAACGCTTGGGCACATAGGCACGCTGTTAGGTTTTTAGGTTTCTCCGAGCATAGGGGGCTCATGAGCGGGAATAGGGGACGTAAGTAAGTTTGCAAACCTTAGGGCTGTGCAGGTCGCTATCATCCGAAAAGAGATCCTTCCATCATGAACATCGTATGGGACCCAAGAAAGGCAACGCCTAATGTTAGAAAACATGGCGTCTCCTTTGAGGAAGCGACAACGGTCCTGAGAGATCCCCTGTCCGCGACCGGCGCCGACCCTGATCATTCTATCGACGAAGATCGATTTGTCACTTTTGGCATTTCCGAATTGGGCCGAATCCTGGTGGTATGCCACACTGAGGAAAGAGAAACGATTCGAATCATAAGTGCCCGAAAGGCAACAAAAGGAGAACGAGAACTCTATGAAGAAGGATAAAACACCTGACAAAGAAGAACTGCGGGCAGAATATAAACGTTCCGATTTTTCGGGAGGTCTGGTACGAGGCAAGTATTCGGAAGCTATGCGAAAATCATCTAATATCGTCGTGCTTAGACCAGAGGTTGCGAAGGTATTTACGAATGAAGAGGCAGTGAACAACGCACTCCTTTCACTGATCGAACTGGCCCGGAAAAGTACCCGTCTGCCTGTTCGTTCTTCCAACGCAACCGAAAAGCGGGCTTCCCGAGGCCAACAGGGACGCTGTTAGGTTTTTAGGTTTCTCCGAGAATAGGGGGCGTTATTTGTTAGTTGTGTAATTCACCGCAACGCAAAAGCCCCTTCATCTCCCGGATCAGCGAGATGCGTATAGGGCTGACGCATCGGCTCAAGGGGTTCGCATGGACCATTTTCAGGAATTTTTGAAAGTGCTTAAATCCATGGAGGACGAAGGGGTCGAATATATCCTGATTGGAGGGTTCGCCGTCATCCTCCATGGCCTTCCCCGTTTCACAATAGATATGGATTTTTTCATAAAGATGGCAGAAAAAAACGTCCAAAACTTGAGAAAGGCGCTATATTCCGTATTTGCTGATTCCGATATAGAGGAGATCACGTTTGATGAGTTAGTAAAGTACCCCGTCATCCGCTATGGCACACCAAACGGATTTCATATTGATATCATGGCGCAATTGGGAGAATCAGCGGCATACGAAGACCTGGAGTATGAGGTTATGGAGATCCAGGGGCAGAAGATAAGAGTTGCTACGGCGGAAACGCTGTTGAAACTGAAAGAAGGAACGATTCGACCCGAGGATCAGGGAGACGCCCTTTTCTTGAAAGAACTCCTGGAAAGGAAAAAGAGATAGGATGCCAATAGAGAAGTTCAAGAGTTTTAAAGCGGCGAGACAGGCGCTTTGGTGCTTTGAGCCGGATGCTGAATACTATCGGAAGATAGCCCAGCACTTCAATCTCGGCCAAAAGCTCTGCCCAAGGCACAGCCCGAAGGGTGTATTCAAGTATCGTTCTGTTTCGGAAGCGGATAAATCCTGGCGGAGACTGCACCCTGTGGAATAGGGGACTCATTAGGAGTTTCGTAATCCACAGCAACCCAAAAGACCCATCGCCCCTCTTCGTGGGTGGCTTTGTGTGAGAATAGAATAAATGAGCAGGAGCTGAAAGCTCAAAGCCGAAAGGGATAAGGGGGAGGTTGGAAGAAAAGCAGGGTAGAATGGGGGACGTTGGCGGCTTCTTTCACTTATTAGGTATTATGCAACTTGCCGGAAGTTGCAGACACAGGGGCTAAGTCATTCGATGTTGAAAAGCGACCAGAGGAACACCATCTTCTTTTCCATCGGCGCCTTGCTGCTTCTCCTGATCGTTGTCTTCATGGCGCCGGCAACCCCTGGGGCCGGAGAAAAGACGCCTCCCTTTTATTCGGAAGAAGACCGGAAGGGTAGCGCATCTGCTTCGGACCTGGATATCAGCGCCCCGGTCAAGGACTTTCCCACCCTTTTCACCAGGCCAAAGGCTTCCAGCAACGACGCGAAGACCCCCCCCTATCCCACGGAAGGACCCAGGGAGGCGGGCAGATCCGCCTCGAAACCGGATGGCGAAGACCTGACTGAGCGGACGCCATCCCTTGATGGCGGGAGCTTCCAAACCCAGGAGTATGTGGTCAAGGAAGGGGACTGGCTGGTCAAGATCCTTCGGGAAAGGGGCCTGATGAATGAGCACAATCTCCCCGAACTCCTCTCCCTGCTAAGAAAGCTGAATTCCTCCCTGCGCAGTCTGGATATGATACAGCCGGGCGAAAAGATCGTCATTCTGGTAAAGGTCGTCCCGGACAGCGGATCAGAGGAAAAGACCCCCCCCCGGAAACTGACGTATGAGACATACAGGGTCAAGCGGGGGGATACCCTGAGCCAGGTGGCCATGCGCCGGTATCATCTTACAAAAAAACAGTACAACCGCGATTACCTGGGTCTTTTCGCTGCGTGCAACCCTTCCATCAAGGACCCCGACCATCTGTCGGCCGGGCAGATCATCAACCTCCCCCACTACCCGCAGGCGGATGTGGAGACTGCAAAGGGGTTGCCGGTGCTGCGGGACCTGGAAAAATCGCCCCACCGAGTGGCCCTGAAGGCGCCGACCCTGCCCGAAACCATACCACCTCCGGCGCCCAGTCCTTCTCCGCCGTCCAAGACGTCGCCGACCCCGGCTAAACCGGTCAAGGCCAGGCCCAAACCCGGTGTGAAGGAACCGTCCCCGCCTTCCCAACCTTGGCCCGCCTCTGCAAAGCCGATGACATCCGAACCGGTATCTAACGATGTGAGTTCGGGGAGGACCAGAGAGTCGACTATCATCATCACGGACGGGCTGGGCGCTGTCATTTCGAGGATGGGGGAGGAATGGGTCCATTCGGGAGAGCATGTCATCCCGATGATGTCGGGGGGACACATTCATCTGGATGCCGAATCCTACCCGATGGTTCGTTTTCGCGAGGGGATCACGCTGATTGTGGATCTGAATAATACCCTTCCGCAGAAAATGGCCAGGGTCCTGGAATCGACCTGGGCGAATTACCGGGTGGTCCGACTCTCTCCCAGCGATGGCCTGCGCTCTGCCTTGGATAAGATATTGAATGCCCTCAACTACCCGAAGGCCGTGAAAAAAGGGGCACCCCTGACATTAGGAGGGGCCATTCCGGTCAGCATCAGTGGAGACTGGATTGTGACACCTCCCCAGACCGCCTCAGGGAAACAACCGGGATTTGTCGTGATCAACCTGGTGGATGGCCAGAGTCATGGTCTTCCCCTCACCATCAAAACCTACCTCAAGGGAATAGGCGTGGAGGTCATAGAGTATCCCTCGACCGAGGCAGGCCCGAAAGATTCGGACGCATTTTCAGCGGCCCAGGCGGCAAAAGACTCCAAGGGATTGATACAAGCGGTCCTGGACTTCAGAGGACTGCCGTTTACTACACAGGTGAACATCCCGGCCTACAAGACCTTCAAAGACGACTTCAGATTCACGGTTCAGGCGGATTTCTATCTGGACATCGGGGGACGGCGATATATCATCGATGTGGGGGGGCTGAGCCCGGATGTGGTCGCCCTCCTGAAAGAGAACGGGATTTCGGTCCTCTGCCTGGGACACGAAAAGGAACCGGTTGAAATGGTTTCGAAGATCCTCGAATTTCTGGATGTTCACTTTGAGCGCGGTCCCCATTCGTTTACGGCAAATACGGGGAACCCGTCGAGCCATGTGAGATTAACCCTGTCTGGAATTACGTTTTACGATCACCGAGGTATTTCTGTGCTCGCTACCTCGCTGAACCTCCCACCTGAACTCGTCGCATTCCTGTCGCAGAGAGGTTACCGCATCCTGGTCCTTTCCCCTTTTTCGCCTTCGGCTTCAGGGAATGCCTGAACCCTTGAACCATGAACGGGTGACGTTTTGGAGTTTACCACGTCAAAGGTGAAGCGATACCTTATCGCTCTGCTTGCCCTCCTGGGCCTTTTCACCCTTGTTGCAGCGGATGCATGGTCCAAAAAGGTCTACATCTGGCAGGACAGTGACGGCCAGACCCACTTTTCCGACAGCCCGCCCGCGACTGAGGAGAACGGCGGCAAGGTTGAAGAAAGAACACTCAAGGAACCTCCCCCACGCGAAGAAACTGCCGCGGCGATTGCCAAAGGCCCGATTGAGCATGCGGTCCAGTGCACCTTCAGGCTCAAGAACAAAAAAGGGGGGGCCTCAGGGTTTTTCATCAATGACAAGGGGCTGGCCGTGACGGCCAAGCATGTGGTCCAGGACGCTACCTACAGTATGGAGGCCGAACTTCCAGGCGAGACTCGAAAACACAGGGTTCGAATCCTGAAAAAGAGTCAACACCACGACCTGGCCCTGCTCCAGGTCGCCATTGACCGGCCGACCCCCTACCTTGAGATCAGAGACCCCCACACCCTGACGCCAGGCGAGGAACTCTGGGCGATCGGCAATCCGCTGCTGGCCTTCAGGGAAACCGTTACCAAGGGGAACTTCAGCCGCATATTCCCAGAGGCCGACTGGAAGAAAGAGGTCAAGATGAGGCTCCCCCCGTTCAAATTCAGAGGCGATCAGGTACAGTTTTCCACGCCGGTGATTCCGGGCAACAGCGGGGGGCCTGTGGTGGACTATGAAGGGAGGGTCGTGGGTGTGGTGAGCTTTGGCTTTCCCAATACGCCCATCAATTTTGCAGCGCCCAGTTCCTACATCCGAAAGGAGTTTGAATCCTACCTGAAATAGATGCGTCGGCCTGACGCAGCGCAGCCATAACCAAAAATTTCTCACACAACGCCGCGAAGCCACAGAGAGATATTTTATAAGTGTTCACAGGTTCCGGGTTCAACGTTTCCCGCTGCAAAGCGGAATTAAGGACAAGAGCAGTATTGAAGACCCGAGAACCTCTGAACCTTTGAACCCGTGAACGGTTGCTATTTTTCTTTGTGTCTCCGTGTGGGCTGCAACTCGATCTCAGCCAGGACCTTCTCCACATCAGCCATGCTTGCGGCCTTTAACGGCGCCCGCAATTTTCCGTTCCCATAGGCAATGAAATGGACCCCGGCGGCCTCCGCTGTTTCAAGATCGATCGGGGAATCGCCGATGTAGACCGCCTGATTCGGATTCAGGTTAAAGAAATCGAGGATTTTGTGGATCGATTCCGGGTGGGGCTTGGGGTTCTCCACATCCAGGGACGATATGACAATATCGAAAAACCCGCTCAGACTGTTTTGATCCAGGACGTCGCCGATGGTGTTGCTGCGGTTGGTGGCTACGGCCAGACCTACCCTGGGCCTGAGATGTTCGAGGAGTTCCTTCAGGCCGGGTTCTATGACCATATCCTTGATGAAGGGGGTATAATCCATCTGCAACCGGTAGGTCTGTGCCTCCTCTGTGAACGGGGTCCCCTCAAATACATAACGGACCGATTTCTCCGCCGTGTTCATGTGAACATAATCCATCTGCTCCTCTGACATGGGGGGGAGGTCATAGCGCGCCAGGAGATGGTTATAGAAATTGATATTGGCCTGGCGGGAGTCAAACATGACCCCGTCGCAATCAAAGATGACTGCGGAGATGTTGCGTCGATGATCGATGGATGATAGCTGATGGCTCATAGCTGATGGCTCATGGCTTATAAATGCTGGTTGGCCCTTCCCAATTTTACGCATTTGTAATTTTAGGCACTTATCTTGCCGGTCGCTCCTCTTTATTCGGGACGGTTCAGAAATCCGATGACTGCAAGAATGATGATGACTAAACCGAAGATATAATAGCTCACGCTAAAGAGATCTATTGACGGCGCGCCCTTTCCCAATACCGCATCCCGGTTGAGCCAGTAGACCCAGTACAGAACAAAGAGATAATGAATCATCAAGGCAACTCTGGCTTTCACAAAAAGGAATACCAGTGTGCTGAGCACGAGCATTAAGCCTGCCTGATACAAGGGCACCACCAGCTCTTTCGAATAAAGGGCCTCCATAATGTCCTCCCCTTTACTGCACTTAATTCATTCCCAAAAAGCCTTTAGATCGGAGCGAAACC
>JAUPKI010000216.1 GCA_030837545.1 Thermodesulfobacteriota bacterium
AACCCTGTTTATAACCGGCTATAACAGAAGATGGGCTTTGGGTCAAATGTTTGGTCACAAAATAAATCACGCCTGATCTTTCAGCCCGAGCCGCTTTTTCAAGTGAGACAGCTTGACCAATGCCTGTTCATAGTCAAAATCATTCAATTTTTCCTCAAGGGGCTCAATAAGGTCTTGAAAGGGCGTGCCTCCCAGCAGCGATTTAAGCCTGGCAAGGACCTGGTCCGCATCCAGGCTGGATGCTTCAAGCAGGGCCTTCAGTTCCCCCATGAGGGAATAAAAGGGACGCTGTTTTTAGGTTGGCAGAGAAGACACCTGTGTGATAGCTGTGGATGATGCCAAGACGGAGAGTCGTTGTACAAGCCTGCGAATGCACACACTCAGAATTTTCCAATGAGTCACACCAGGGCGGGCTTTGAAACCGTGAATGGTTACGGACTACCATCCAAGTCCGGACTGACGCTCGATCTGACGAGCCAGGGCGTTCTTCAGGGCCGATGTGGTCCCGTAGATGATGATTCGTTTCCTGGCCCGGGTGACCCCGGTATAGACGATCTCACGGGTGAGGAGGCGGTGGGCCTCGTCCGGTGGGAGCACTAACAGGACATCATCGAATTCCGAGCCCTGGCTCTTGTGGACGGTCATGGCAAAGGCCAACTCCCAGGGGGGGAGCACATCCATGGAAAAGGCGATATACGAGCCTAAACGGGGAAAGAACGCCCGGTAGGCACCTCCTCGGTCGCGGATCACCACGCCTACGTCGCCGTTAAAGAGCTCCTTGGCATAGTCGTTGCGGGTGATCATGATCATGGCCCCGGCAAAATAGCCCTTCTGCACCCAGGCCGGATGCCCAATCTCAGGGGTCAGCCGGCCGGCGATCTCCCGATTGATCCCCGTGCACCCGTAGATGCCGTTTCGCACCAGCGACAGGACCCTCGCCTCCTGCACCCTTTGAAAGATCCGGTCCAGGATTGGCCGCCCCGGCTCGGAATGAAGAAGATGCCCCACCTCCATGCGGCCGGCCTCTCCTGTCAGGTCCTTAAAATTCCCGTCGTCATCCTCAATCGGGCTAAGGTAATGCTGTTCGACCCACATCCGAATGTGATGCCGCCACGCCTGAATGCCTTCATTCTGCACAATCCCCCACTGATCCGGCGGCAGTTGAAGGCCCGATTGGAAGGAGATCGGCGCATATTTAGGAAGGTTCCCCCGGTTGATCTCCTCGGCCAGATTCACCAGGTTGCGGCCGGAACGGTACACGGTCTTGAGGACCACCAGACGCCCCTTGAACCGGCCGGCCCGGGTGCCGTCGGGGATCATCTCGGCAAAGACGGCCCCGGCCTCCACGGACGGTAGCTGGTCCTTGTCCCCCAAGAAGATGAGCCTTGTCTTGGAAGAATCCACGGCCCGCAGAAACCGCTCCATCATGATCACGTCCACCATGGAGACCTCATCCAGGATGATGACCGATGCGGGAAGGGGATGGGTCTCTCGATAATAGAAGTCATGGTAAGACCTGCGGTATCGCAGCAGTTTGTGGAGGGTGCTCCCCTTCAGATTCAGGAGTTCCCTGTCGCAGTCGGCAGGCGAGGCGATGGTGTGAATCGCCTGCTGAATCGCCTCGGTCATTCGCTGGGCGGCCCGGCCGGTTGGGGCACCTAAAAGGATTCCCTCAGACTTGACGCCTGTCCGTATCAGACAGCGAAGCATGTTGACCATGAGCGAGGTCTTGCCGGTCCCAGGGCCGCCCGACACGATACAAAACTGAGATCCAAGCGACAGCCGAAGGGCCTCCGCCTGGCGCGCGTCCCGATCGATCGGCCTGCCGCCCTTCCCCACACGAATGGAGCAATCCGGGACGTATATCTCCTCAATTATCGACGCAATGTCGCTTTCAGATGCCCTCAGCGATGGTTCCGCCTGCAACAGTCTCTCCATCCGTCGTCTTAAGAGGGTCTCGTGGACGTAGAACTTCTGAAAATAGAGGAGATCTTTGCCTCTGCTCGGAGAGAGAACCAGCGGCAGATACGCATCGCCATTTTTTGTGATGAGCGCTGTATACCTTTCCTCTGAGAGGTTGGAAAGAAAGGACGTTGCCGTTTCCTCTGCCTGTCCGGCCTCCAGGAATCTCATCAGCCGGGCGCGCAGCGCCCGTTCTTCGAGGTCCACACAGAGGCTCCCTTCCTCAAGCGCCGCGAAGAGGCTCATGAGCACGGCCACAAGGGGGGCCTCATCCCGGCATCCGCCCAGTTCCAACAGATCGCGGATCGTCAGATAGTCGAGCAAAGGGAGCTCCAGCCTCCACGAAGCAGCATAGAGATGCTTCATGGCCCCCGCATCCTCGCCCGGTATGCCGAGATCCGAAAGTTGATCGAGCAACTGTTCTGCTTCTCTGACTGTTTCTGTCATTGCATCCCTTCAGAGGTTCAGAAGCTCGCCCATCCTGTTGGGTTTCGCTTCGCTCTACCTAACCTACGAACTGTCATAGCATCCGTTTAGGGTTCAGGGGTTCGGCGCTGCAAGCTGAAGGCTCATCAACGCAACAAACATAACGAACTGCATGAACTCAACAAACAATGAACCCAATGAACCCACACCCCCTATCCAGCATCAAGCATCCAGTATCAAGTATCCAGTATCAGCCCCATCTCCTCTTCAAGCTGCTCCAGCGAGCCCAGTCTTACCGCCGGGACATAGCAAATCCCTTCTCCCGTGCCCCCTCCCATGCCCCGCAAATAGAAGTAAAACACGCCCCCCCAGTGCTTCGTGGAATCGAACCCGTCGCCCAGGGACTGTCTCAGCCAGCGCAGGGCAGCGACCGTATAGAGCCTGTACTGGAGGTGATAGTCTGCGTCGGCCATGCTCTTTGCAATGGACTCCTGGTTGTAACCGGTCTCGATATAGTTGGATTTCCAGTCGGCCACATAGTATTTTCTCCCTTTTCTGAAGATCAGGTCGATGAACCCCCGCACAAACCGATTCGGCGCCCCCCGCCCCGTCATGGACCTGATGCCGTCCGTGGTATTCGAAACCGAGTAGTAAAACGCCGCTTCGTGGAGGCGGTTTTCTGGCGCGAGGCGGGAAAGGGTAAACCCGTCGCCTAAGGGAGGGATGGGCGCCGTCAGGGTGTTCCAGAGGATTCGGCATACCGAGTCTTGCCATCGCTCATCCACCCGATGGGCCGCCATCTGTCCCAGGATGACATCCCGTGTGCCGGCGTCTTCCAGGAGACGCCTGGCCGCATCCCTGGCTTCCAGCCCTGATCTCAGGACCACGCCGTAATCCATACGTTCAAGGATCCCGTGAAACATGAGGCCCACATCGGTCCCGCCCGGAATCTCGTCCAACGGCCTCCCCTCCGGTACAGCCCCCATCTCCCAGGCCCGAACGACCTCATCCGCCTCTTTCTCCTCCTGCGCAGCCTGAAACGAGATATCTTCTGCGGCCATGTCGTCTGCTCGGGCCCTTTCCTGATGCAGGCTCGAAAAAGAATCCACACGGATCCGTCTCCCATCATAGCTGTCCGGGATCAGGAGGTCTTCGAAGCCCGTGACCTCGGGGATCCTTCCCTCTCGGCTGACTGCCACAGGCTGGACGCCCTGTGCCCCATCACCGACAGGATGACCGGCTATCAACCAGAGGACATCCCCGTCGCCCCGATCTCTGGGAAACGCCTCAACCAGGGCCGGAGAAAGGAGCGTACATACCGGCCCGAGCCAGGAAGCATCCTTTTCGAAGAGGTAAAACGGCAGATAGAGCTTGAACTGCGCACGGGTGGCAGCCACGTAATAGAGCCGCTTGTCCTCATCGGTCTTTTCCAGTTGGTGCCTTCCGCCGCCTGATTTGCCCAAGTCTATGATCCGCGTGATTTCTCCTGAGACCTTGCCCTCTCCGATCGGGTGATAGACATGATACGCATCCTGGTGGGACATGGGCTGGGTCAACCCGCCCGCAACGAAGACCACAGGGAACTGGAGTCCCTTGCTCACATGCATGGTCATAATCTGGACCTTGCCTGACTCGGTCTCTATCTGGTGGATGTCCACCCCCTCATCCGCCTCCCAGGCTACATTCCGATGCAGGTCCAGCAGGGCGGACAATCCCCGGAAATCGAGGTTCTTCCGGTAGGCGACCTCTTTCAGGTATTCGAATATCTGGCGGTAATTGGTGTAGGCCCGATCCCATCCGATCCCCCCGGCCCCACGGGCAAGGAGGCCCGAGTCTTCCATGATCGACTGGAACAGATAGCCCCATCTGCGCATCATGGCGTATCCGTTCCATCTAAAGAGGATCTCTTTGACCGGGTGGGTGGGCGGCATCTCCTGATACCCGTACAGGTCCCGGACCTCTTGCCCAAAAAAGGGAGTCAGCAATCCCTTTTTGACGGCCGAACCATCGCCCGGGTCCAGGATGGCGTGAAACACGAGGCTGGTATAGACCGCTTCATCGGAGGCAAAAAGGCCCGGTTTCTTGTAAAAGGCATAGGGGACCTTTCTTCTTTTCAGCTCATCCTCCAGGAAGGGGACATCCGATTTGCCCCGCACCAGGATGGCCATGTCCCCGAATCCGATGGAACGCTCCCCACCCCCCTTCTCCCGAATCCGTATCTTGGAGCCTGCCAGATGGATGATCTCCTGTGCCACGAATCGCGCCAATCGGAGCTTGGCAGGCCTTGGAGACGGGGAATGGCTCAGATCCACGATATTGAGGACCGACCGGCCCGAGTCATCCCCGATCATCTCTGCAAGCCCGTGTCCTGGATCGGGGGCCTCGCTCCCCTGGTATCCGATATCAAACGGGCCGGCTTCGGTCTGAGGCTTAAACCATGCGGCGCCGCAGAACAGCCTGTTGAAGTCCTCAATCAATCGGGGATTGGAGCGCCAGTTGACAGAAAGGGAATAAAGCCCGGCCTTCCCCTTCGTCGCCATCCCTTCCATCTCGTTTTTTGCCGCCAGGTAGGTGTACACGTCAGCGCCGCGAAAGCCGTAGATGGCCTGTTTGGGATCGCCGATCACGAAGAGCCGATTTCGGCATTCATTCGGGCTGTCTATGAATATCTTCTTGAATATCCGCCACTGGACCGGGTCCGTGTCCTGGAATTCATCGATAAAGGCCACCTTGAACCGGCCCCGAAGGCTTTTCAGCAGGTCGTCCGCGTTGTCGGCGACCAGGGCCGTTTCCACTCGGGCCAGCATATCGTAATAGCTGATCCAGCCGTGGGCCGCCTTTGTCAGGGCCACATCAGCCTGAAGCCGATGAACGGACTCCACCATCAGACAATAGCGAAGGTCATTCAACCGTTGGCTTGCTCCTTCCAGCGCCTCCTTCACGGCTGCGAGTTCAGGGCACACATGGAGGTTGGGACCCCTTTTGTTCCACTTCTCAGGGATGAGACAGTCCAGACCCTTTCTGCCGGTAGATTGGGTCCCTTCCACCTGCGACATCAACACGGAAAAGGCACTGAGATCAAAAGCGTCTTCATTCAGCTTCGAGAAGTACTCGTCAACCGGGCAAATGATCTTTTCGAGGATGCTCCGTCTTGCAGTCCCATTGAAGTCCAGTTTGCTGTATCTCTCTGAAAACCCAGGCAGGATCAGGAACTTCACGTGCATGCAGGCCGAGACCATCTCATGTCTGATCCCCTTGAAACCCGTCTCCCCCAGATCGGGGAGCAGTCGGTCTCCGGCCCGCTCGTGCAGCGACGCTGCCAGCCTGATGACGGTATCCAGAAAACGATCCTTTTTCTCATTGAACCCAGACAGCCGAAGGATCTCCTCCAGGTCCTCCCCGTATATTTCCGGCCACCCCTTCCGCATCTGCTCCTTGAGCAAGGCCTCATAGAGGGGGGCGTCCTGGATCACCTCGCTCAGGAAAGGGGCCCTGTTTTCAAAGGCAAAGTCCCTGAGAACACTCTGGCAGAACCCGTGAATCGTGTGGATGGCGGCCCTGTCGAATTCATCGACGCAGAGCCGCAGCTTTTTGAAGGTGGGCCGGTCAAGATCGGGATCATCCAACGCCCCCTCAAGCTTCTCCCGTATGCGGATCTTGAGTTCAGAGGCCGCCTTTTCTGTAAAGGTGACCATGAGGATGTTTTCCAGGTCCACATCCTCCTGCTCCTTGAGGAGGCGCACCACCAGGTTCTCGATGGTGTAGGTCTTGCCGGTCCCGGCAGAGGCCTCGATCAGGCCGTGCTGCCGAAGATCGATCCGGCGGATGTCATCACGCACAGATGGGTAGGGCATCTCTATTTTTTCTCTGATTCCACAGGTGCAAAAAAGATCTTGAACCGCTCCCTCACCTTGTCAAAGGCGTCTTCGGGGACGTGCGGGTCGGCAAGCCTTACCAGTAAGGATGTCTCTTCGGAATAGGCCTCCCGAAGCTGGGCGTAGAAGGACTCACGGTCCCCTTCCTCCATCTCATCGTCCGCCATCAGATGAGGCTTTACAGACTGGGAGGTCACTGTCTTGAACGGAAGCCACTCCGGCCTTTCCCGGTTCAGATAATCCGATACCAGGCGGATCAGGTATGCCTCGGCCGCATCCGATTCGACGCCATAGGTCCAGGCCTTCACCTTTTCCTTGTAAGCCACGTGGAACGTGATGCCCGCACCTCCCAGCCGCTCCCGGCCCGTGGGGGTCAGCCGGCAACTGAGCCAGAACAGGAGCGGCTCAAAGATGTACCGATCCGGCGCTCTCCCCGGCTTCTTTCCGGAACCGCTCAGGACCAGGGCATGCCATCCGCCTTCTTGCTCTGTCCAGATCCACGGCAGTTGCCCGTGGATCTCCACGTCCATCTCGACGGCTTCGCCCCGATCGTCAACGGTCTTGACCCTAATCTTGAGGGGCTCAAACCGCTCGATTGGCAGCCGGTTGCCCAGGGATATAGGCTCCCCTGTCTCTTCGCCCATGAAGAATGCCCGGAAACGCCTTCCCCCCGAATCCATTTCCGCCAGGGCCCCACGCAATGACCCGGCCCTCTCGAAGACGTCCTCAGACAAGACCTTCTTGTCCAGTTGGGCAAAAGCCCCTTCCGGCACAGCGCCCTTTCTTCGCAGACCTTCATACACGCCGTCATAGATCTCCATCACGGCCTGAGGGTCCACCGCCGCAATGCCTACGGCGGCATACCGGTCCAGCCAGAGCTTGATCGGGGTCATCTTGAGTTCATAATCCACGGGGAATTCGGAATAAAAGGGTTCATCCTCCCTGAGGGTTGTCTCCCTGAGAGTCTCTTCTTCATCGGTGATTCCCAGGTGGCGCTTCAGGCATTGAGACACGGGATCCTCCAGGAACATCCGCAGTTGCCGGATGGTGATTCGTTCGACCCGTCGATCCTCTGTCTCCTCTCTTTCAGCCGCAAGGGCAAAGTCAGGAAAATGGTCGTGAAGACGCTCCCTCATCCGGCCGGTTGCATTGGCAGCGGCGTCCGCGAACCGGCCTTGTTCCTGATAGCAGACGATCCTGTCGGCCAGGGAGTAGTTGACCAGGACATCGGAGACATCGCTGACCGCGTCCGTAGCCAGGTACCTCTCGCTCGACCCTTTGAGCGGGACCTCGGTCACTCGGAACGTATCCCTCTCGGGAAGGACCTCCTGCTCCACATACCTGCGCAACTGATTCACTACCGAGCAGGGTTGAATGACGCGGTCCTTCTGCAGATCTCTGGCCACGTAACTGATATATAGCTTGTCGCGCACGGACAGGAGCATTTCGAGAAACAGGTAGCGGTTGCGCTCGGGGAGGCTGACATCCCCGATCCGTCTTTTGAGGAGGCGCAGGTCCAGAGACGATGCCTCCGCCTTTCCGGGAAACGCCCCCTCTTCCATTCCTAAGACGTAAACGATCCTGAAGGGGATCGGCCGCATCGGCTGCAGGGCCGAGATGGTGACCCCATCGGTCAAGTAATCTCCATAACCGCCGGAAATGGCGCCAAGGCTCGATGCGACGAATTCCCGTATCATCTTTATGTCCAGTTTCTGCCTTTCCCTTTCCTCAGCGGAACCGTCTGTGAGGAGCTGATCGTATGTCTTCAGGTCCTCCAAGGCCTCCGCCAGCGACTTCTGCACCGCAGACTCCCCCTTGAGGCCCGGCGGGACCTTCAGGAGGTCATCGCACATCCTCAAAAACCGGTCGGTCCATTCCCCTCCTGACGCACGCAACCTCGCCAGGTCCGTCACATAGCGGCACAACCGTTCGATCGCCAGGGAGAATTTCTCTATCAGTTCCGTATCTCCTGTATTCACGTCCTGAAAGGGGACCCGGCCCTGAAATGAGACGAGGCTGCGGCGCCAGTTCTCATCGCCGGGCGCATCATTGAATGGCCCCTCATCCGGGCCCGCAAGGATTCTTGACAGACGGAGCCGCTGAAGCCCCTGTTTCCAGGTGTAGGCATCGCTGGCCGGATACCCCTTTTTCACCCTGGCCGATGCGTCGAACGAGTGAAAGATATGAAGTGCCTCGGCCCATCCGGCCCATGCCGCAACATCTTCAAACCGGATCTGCCACCGGTCCATAAGGCAGGGATTTAACAGCAGGTCAAAAACCTCCTTCCGCGAGAAACGTCCTTCCGCCAGGTCAAGGATTCCTGTTACGGCCTGACCGTACACGCTTTCGACATCGGCCCGGGAGTCCACCAGGTTGTACGACACGCGCCTGGGCCTTCGGTTGAAGACCGAATCGATGGCCGGTTTGTAGGCGGACATATCGGGGACAAAAATGGCCATATCGGTGAGTTGAAGCCGAGGGTCTGCTTCAAGGTTGTAGAGGATGCTGTTGTAGACGGTCTCCACTTCACGGTAGATCCCCGGACAGGCCACGATCTGTAGGGACCGGTCCTGTGGGCGTCTGTCCACGGAATCCCTCTCGGTGGAAAGGGTGAGAATATGTCGCTGGATGGCCTCGAGGACGCTGGAAGGGTCTTCCGGTCTGGTGAAACATGCCTCGAAGTCATAATCCGTAAGCTGGCACAAGAGACGGATATGCTCTCGGCCTGGCCTGCCCCACAGTGCAAGGAGTTCGTTATCCTCCGGCTCCAGAAGTTCCCCCAGCGCACGTTCTTCATGGGTAATCTCAAGCCGTTGGACCCCGCGCCGTTGAACCCACCTTCTTTCCTGAGGGGTCCGAATGTCTTCCCAGAACTCGCGGCAGGGATTGAGGCTGTAAATAAAGATATCGTAATATTCGGTTAACCGGCCGATCAACCCGAGATGAAACGGCGATACCTGGGACAGGCAGAAGAGGTGCACGAACTTCCTGGGTCGGGACGCCCCCCCATCGCCGCGTGCCCTATCCAGCGCCTCGTCCGCATATTCGCCTAATGACAAAAGACGCTGTCCCATGTTTTTGACATAGCGGTCCCTCGAATCTCTCATCCTCAGATAGAGCCGCTGCTGGCAGCGCTCCATTCCTTCTGGCCGGTATCCCCTGTCGAGCCATTGCTCCATCATATCGGACCGATGGAACTGATAGGCCTCAAAGAGCCGCATCATCCGATCGGTGAGCTGCCAGAGCTTTACCGTATAGCCAGGCCCTTCTCTGTGGTCAGGCCCGAGGAGGTATTCGCTCAACGCCGCGATCTCTGTCTCATCCTCCCCCAGGCCCATCAGTTCTTTGAGAAGAAACATCCTCACATGAGAACCGGTCATCATTCCCGGTCGGTCTTTCCGAGGATCCATCCGTGACAGAAGGCCCCACAACCCGGATTCCAGGTACTGGAAGTCCACATTCATGAAGACCGACCGTTTCGCAGCAAGGGTCAATTGCAGCCACTTTGTCAGGTTCTGGTTGGGGACAATCGTGAGGGGACCTTCGAGGATGTTCTCCTTTACCTGATTTTCGAGATCAACCATCGCAGCATACTTGTCTGCCAGTGCCTCAATCTGGTTGCTGAAGAAAAGTTGAATCGCCACGAAGGAACCTCACTCAGGCACTTCGTGGCCCAGGATGATCATCCGTTCCTTGGCCGCGGCCTTTCGCTCTGCTTCCCAGAGGTCCCAATCATCCCTCAGCCGTGCCAGCTCTGTTTTCACCCTGATGGCCTCGTCGCCCCCTCCATCCCGGGCTGAGCCTTCGAGCGAGGCCAGACGCTCTTTGAGCGACCTGACCTGATCCTTGATCGCCCTCATCGCGGCCAGGGCCTTCTGCTCCCTGGGCGTGGGGATCTCCAATTGTCCCGCGCAGGTCCGCGCAGAATCTTCCATTATAGGAAACAAGGCGCCGTCAGACGGCTTATCCGATGCATTCATCGTTTGATCGCTCCTTCCATCAAATGGTCTGAGTGCAGTCTTTTCTTCTTCTCCCTGACGGCCGGGCATCGGCGGTGGGTAGGTGCGGATTTATCCGCACACTCAAGACATCCACGCTCATATTGTGCGAATGAATTCGCACCTACAGGGTCATAACCAAAGAAAAAAGGCTGCCCTAAACGATGTTCCGAGTCAAAGCGTTTACGATGCAAAACCCTCCTCAGGAATGTCCAGAACCGACATGTCTTTACTCTTGATCGCCTTAGCTGCTGCCAGCGCCTCAGGAAGGATGTTTTTGATAAAGTATCTCGCGCTGAAGACCTTCCCCGCATAAAAGGCCGCATCCTTACTTTCTCTGATAAACACATCCCATACGGCCCTGTCCGTTTCTGCCGCGCCCTTTTCCCGGCTCAAGGCATCCAGCTTTTCCTTGGCCACCCCCGCCTCCCACAGCAGGAACCATCCTGCGATGACCTTTCCCATCATCATGAGGAAGGGATAGGCATGATTGATGGGGGTCAGGAAATCCTTCTGCCCCGCGCACTGGGCAAAGAAAAACCCGGTCTCGCCCAGGGCGCCGACCGCCTTCTGGACATCGTCCGCCAGGTCTTTCAGGTCAGGGAGATCCGTGCACCTGGCAATGGTTTCATTCATCTCTGCGATCAGGTTCATGAAATAGACCCCATTCTTCTGGCCCAGCTTCCGGCCCACCAGGTCCAGGGCCTGAATCCCGTTGGCCCCTTCATAGATAGAGGCGATCTTCTCGTCCCTCAGGAACTGCTCCACCGGATACTCGGAGCAGTATCCATAGCCCCCGTAGACCTGAATCGCCGTCTCGGTGACCCGAAAGCCGATGTCGGAGTTGTAGGCCTTGCAGATGGGGGTCAGCACCTCCACCATCCCCCGCCATTTGTCCTTTCGGGCCTCGTCCGCCTCGATCTCGGCCAGGTCTCCGCACAGGGCCGTGTAATAAAGGAGTGCCCGCATGCTCTCCACATGGGATTTCATGAAGAGGAGCATCCGTCTCACGTCCGGATGCTGGATGATCGGGACCTTCGGGGCCTGCGGATCCTTGAAATGGCGGATGGAAGACCCCTGGATCCGCTCCTTGGCATACTGGAGCGCATGGAGATAGGCGATGGAGGCGCTGGTCACCCCCTGCATCCCCACGCCGATCCGGGCCTCATTCATCATCTGGAACATGATCTTCATACCCTGGCGTTCTTCCCCAAGTAGTTCCGCATAGCAGTCGCCGTGATCGCCGAAGTTCAAGAGACAGGTGGCGCTCCCATGTATCCCCATCTTCTCCTCGATTTTGGCCACTTCGTAGTCGTTGCGCCGGCCCAGGCTGCCGTCATCGTTGACCAGATATTTGGGCACCAGGAAGATGGA
>JAUPKI010000217.1 GCA_030837545.1 Thermodesulfobacteriota bacterium
GAAGGACGGCATTCGTGGGAGAGAGGAAAAGGGAAAGATCCTGAGCAAGTTGGAACCGTTTGATATTGCCATCGACTTAAGAAGACACGGGGATACGAGGTTTTTGTTATCCGAAATATGCGCCTCCTTAAAAGTGGGATACAAAAGTTTCAGCGCGCATGATGCCTCTCTCGATATTTGTCTGCATACGGAAATCGAGGAATCAGGAATAGTCAAAGCGTCTGACAGGGATCATATGACGTTGCAACTCATACGGCTGGTTGATTCCATACCATACTACTCCATTGACCTGCCGAAACTTTGTGATGTGGATCCGGTAGCAACTCAAATCGCCATATTCCCAAAAGCTGGAAACGAGGCAAGAGAATGGCCCATAGAGTATGCCGTTGAACTATGCCAAAAGGTCATTCATGAGGAGTTGGCCGACGGCTTTAATGTTTATTTACCCGAATCTCAATCGGATGTGGCAGACAAATTTATGGAGATTCCCAGGGTTCAGGTTCATATCGGGTTGAATATGAACGACCTATTGACGTCATTGGGGCGTAATGTACTGGCAATAGCGAGCAATTCATTTGGAGGTCACATCTCTTCCTATTTGGGGATGCCTGTCATAGCCATTTACAGCGGTCACGAGTTTGTTTCTCAATGGGGTCCCGCCTTTGGAAACACCACTGCGGTTTTTTCCAAGGTGAGTTGTGCTCCATGCCACAAACGTTTTCCAAAGGATTGTCCCTATAATGGCATTTGCATCAAGCAGATTACGCCCAAGTATGTGATTGGACTGATACGACAAGAGTTGGCAAGGATGAAAGGGAGGCATATCCAGTTTGAAAGCAGGAGGCATTTTTTTTACTAAACTGGTTTGGAGAGCAGACTTTTCAAAAACAGCGGGGCCTTGATCATCGTTCCGGCCGACCACCCAGGAGTTTATCTGTGAGTGTTTTATGTAGGAAATCTAACGGGTTTTATGATAAAAGGCTGATCTCTAAACTCCGGACAAATGCCCCAATTCTGGGCGGAATGATGATCAAGGCCAACCGTGCCGACAGGTGGACTGTTTCCAAAGAGATGTCCTTGTGAGGCTTGAAGTCGGGATGACGTTCAGTAAATCGGGGGAAGAACCCGTCATGGTTGAGGACGGCTGCCCAATAAAGGGGAGCAGATCCGTTAGACCTTTGTCCTGAGACAGAGACAGGGAAAATGACCCGGCCAAGAGTGGCTTTTGTTGTTCAACGATACGGCACGGATGTGAGCGGCGGGGCCGAGGCCCACTGTCGCATGATCGTTGAAAAAATGAAGGATCTTTGGGAGATCGAGGTCCTGACCTCCTGCGCTAAGCATCTGATCAATCGCTTCGAGAACGACTACAAACCTGGGATAGACCAGGTAAACGGGGTTCCTGTCCGACGGTTTTGGATCGACTATTTGAGGAGTGATGACCAGACCTTCTCCAGGCTGGACCAGAAGGTTTTGAACAGGAAATCCAGCCGCGAAGAAGATCGGCTATGGCTCAAGGAAGTCGGACCTTACAGCTCGGATTTGATCTCCTATGTGCAAGAGCATGGGGAAGAGTACGATGTTTTTGTCTTCTTTGGCTATCTTTATGCGTCCACAACCTGTGTGTTGCCGATTGTCAAGGAAAAGGCCTATCTGGTGCCCACTTCCCATGATGAACCTCCTATTTACGCGCGTTTTTACGATGACTTCTTCCGTCTTCCCAGAGGACTCATTGTCAGCACCCAGGAGGAGCTGGCTTTCCTCCAAAAGAGGAGCCCGTCCGGAATTTCGCCATCCGTTATCGTGGGCGTGGGCATGGAAGTGCCGGATGGCGTAAGCGGTCACCTATTCAGGCAAGCATACGGCATCGCAGGCGACTTCCTCCTGTACGTGGGCAGGGTGCAAAAGGAAAAGGGGTGTGATGAGTTGCTGGACTTTTACCTGGCATTGGCCCCGGAGTTGAGAAGAAGATATCCACTGGTCTTGGTCGGAGAGAAGGCCATGCATATTCCAGAAGACGCACACGTTTCTGCGGTGGGTTTTGTCCCTGAGGACATGAAATACAGCGCCATGTCTGGCGCCCGGTTGCTGATCATGCCCTCCAGATTCGAGAGCCTGAATATGGTCATCCTGGAGTCATGGTTGTGCGGGACCCCGGTTCTGGTGAATGGGCGCTGCGATGTCCTGCGGGGGCATTGCCAGAGAAGCCATGGGGGGCTGTGGTATACCAGCTTCGAGGAATTTCAGGTATGCCTGGAATGGATGCTGGCAGACAAGGACCTCTTAGAAATACTGGCCGAGAACGGAAGGAAATATACCGGAGTTCAATACAGTTGGGATCGAGTAAGAAAGCAATATGTTCAGCTTGTTGAAGAGATATTGCAGGAAGTTCATTGCGATAATCTCCACAACCCCCTTTGAAAATGGGGGAGCGTCTGGATGATTAGAGTGTAACCTTTTTTCGTCGGCACTTCCCTCTGTAGGTGCGAATTCATTCGCACAATATGGGGCGAACTGCTCGGAATGTGCGGATGAATCCGCACATACCCAGCCGGCGCAAGAAGGGTATTTAAAAGGGCAGGAACAAGAAAAGGTTACACTCGAATGGTTATGGCGAGGGAGAAAGGGAGTAAAGGGACTTTTGGAAGCGGGGAAACAATCGGCCACAGCATTTGATCTACTCGTATTCCTGGTGATCGGCATCAGCCTGAGTTCCCTCGGCCTCCTTGCGCTCAACCGGTTTTCACCCTGGTATGCCCTGATCATCGGGGTGTTGATCGTTTTTCTGCTCCTCACATGCTGGCGGGTCCGGATCGATCTGAACCTGCGCGGCGTGCCCATCGCCTTGATCTTGATCCTCTTGGGGGCACTGATCTTTCGCCTCCCACCCTATCTGTATGTTGCCGGGGGGCAGGATCAGGGAATTTATGTCAATATGGCAGGAACGTATCTCAAAAAGGGCAGCACGTTCATTGTGGACGACGTCCGGGAGAAGGCCATTGCCGCGGGTCTCAAGGACCTCTACGACGCTTCGAATCAGAAGGGATGGCGGCCCGTCGAGAAGGGAGAATACGAGGGGGAGCATCTGCCGGGTATATTTATAAAGGATGCGGAAAGGTCCCTGTATGTATATCAGTTTTATCCCCTCCACCCCCTGTGGATGGCTATGGCCGGGAAGTTCCTGGGTGAACAGCGGTGCGTGTACAGTCTGGTGTTTTTCTCCCTCCTGTCCATTGCGGCGTTCTACTACCTGGCGCTGGCATTCTCGGGCGGGCATGCGTTGCCGGCCGTTCTGGTGGCAGCTCTCCTCGCGGTGAACCCGCTGCATGCCTTTTTTTCCAAGTTCCCGGTCACAGAGGTGGCGGCCCTGGCCTTCTCTTCCCTTGGGTTTCTCTATCTCCTCTGGTACTGGCAGTGTGCCAGATCTGGTTCGATCAGGCCCCTTTACCTGGTCCTTTCTACAGGCCTGTTCGGGTGCCTGTTTTTTACGAGAATCACCGGTTTCTTGTACATGCCGTTTTTCTATCTGATTTTTCTCCTATCCCTTCTTTTTGAAAAGGACCTGCGCCGCAGAAGTCAATTGGGCTGGTATGCGCTTTCCGTCATGCTTTTGTACGCCTTATCCATTTTATATGGCCTTTTCTATTCCTATCCCTATAGCCATGACATCTACAAAGCTGTCTTTTCTGTGGCATTCCATTCCGGGGCGGACAGGAAGCTGGGCTTCCTGGCAGGCTTGGGGGTAGGAATTCTCCTGTTTGTCTGGTTCTTTCGAGGAAGAGGGGCAGCCCTCTTGGAAAGGCATGTGACCCTGAGGAAGGTCGGAGAAAATGCCTACTGGATACTCTGGGCCATCCTCATGCTTGTTTTCCTTTTTGCACTGCGGAAGACCTACGCCATTGCCTTTACAGACATGTATGCCGGTTTTCAAGATGTCCCGGGAGGCCGTGGATGGGAATCGCTTCAACACGCCAGCATCTTTGTCGCCATGCTCTATCTCTCCCCCATTGGATTTGGGATCTTTGTCTATGGCATGTTGAGGTTTTTCCCTCGACAAAAGGAGCCCCCTTGGGCCTTTTTCGTATTTTTTCTGGCCTGTTTTTATTTTTCCCAGACGGTAATCATGTTCTACCTGCCGCATCAATACTATTACGGCCGATACCTGGTAAGCGAAGTGGTCCCCTTTTCACTCCTGGCGGTCTGTCTGGTGCTGGGTGTATGGTATCGCAAAGGGAGGTGGGGGAAAGGGTGGGCGATTGGATTGAGTCTGGCCATGGGGGTCTATTTCTTGTATTTCACATCCCACCAATTCTTGGGAAAGAGCTCTGGCGAGGCCTATTCCCCCTTGAAGCAGGTTCAGGAAACCATGCAGAAAGAGGATCTTCTGTTGCTCGTTCGTATGGAGTCCCCATTGCACTGGTTGATCCAAACGCCCCTCTCACTTTTCTTCAATTTAAACACATTCAACCTAAAACTGATGCTTGACCTTGAGACTATTCAAGGAAAAAAATTGATGCTTCAATTTGGGGACCTCTTTGTGCTTTCAAAACACCGTCTGCAAATCCCTTTTGTCGATTTCATTAAGCAGATCCCCTATTCGGCTGGCGACTTTGAAAAAAGCCGAGGGATTCCGACGCGATATTATCCATTCCAAACAAATCTTTATCTTCATAAGGCCAATAAGTCTAAGCTGACCCGAAAGATCATCTATCCCGAGGAGAAGCAGGGAGACCTGGTGAACTTTCATGAAGACAAATGGACCAATGGCGAGGGGATCATCCAAAATATACATGCGCGGCTGGACCCGGAAGATCGATTTGTCATTATGCGTACCAAGGGACGGAACCCCTTGCTTAATGACCATACCTGGCCTGCCCCCGAGGTGTATATCAACGGGACCCGGCAGGCATTCTATTCTACGAGGAAACATGCCTACACCTATAGCATTCAAGGGGATTCCGAGGTCATAAAGGAGATTCGGGTCGTCTCCCCTTCTTTTGTTCCCAAAGAGCTCGGGATCAGCGACGATCCACGGAAATTGGGGGTGGATATCAAATGTATCGTCATTACGGATCGCTGCGATGACAACATCATTTACCCTTACC
>JAUPKI010000218.1 GCA_030837545.1 Thermodesulfobacteriota bacterium
CCCTACCGAACGTAATTGGATGTCCCCTCGAAGCCGACCGGGGATGATGGGGTGGGCGATTTCCGGCACGCTCGGAACGCGATCCAGAATCTCAAACACCCGATGCGCGCTGTTCGCGCTTTTCTGCACCGCGGAAACCATCCTGATGATGGATTCCAGTCGGGTGTAGAACCTTCCGATGTAGGCGAGAAATGCCGTCAGCACGCCAACGGTGATGCGGTTCTGAAAGACCTGCCAGACGCCAAAGATCCAGACGACCAGCAACCCCCCGTCAGTCAAGAGCGTGACAATCGGACCAAAGAAGGACCAGATCCTATTGACCCGGTCGTTTGCATGGAGCACGCGATCATTGCATTCTTCGAACCGTTCAATCTCCCGTTGTTCTTGAGCAAACGCCTTGACAACCCGAATGCCTGGAATGGTATCCGCCAACACGCTGGTCATCTCCGCCCAGGCGCGGCTCCCTAAAGAAAAGCCTCGACGAAGCACCTTGCGCACTCGATGGGTAAACCAGGTGATCAACGGGAATGGAACCAGTGTAACCACTGCCAGCCACGGGTCGATGCTGAGAAGGATCCCTGCAGTCATAATGATCATCAGAACATCGGAGGAAAAGTCAACGACATAAACGGAAAGGAAATAACAGATACGGTCCGTATCCGAGCTGACGCGGGAGATGAGATTTCCTGTGCGTTTAGAGCCGAAAAACTCCAACGACAAGCGATGCAAATGCGCATAGGTGATGTTTCTGAGATTCGCGCTGACGCGCTCGCTCACCCAGGCCAAGACATACGTACGCGCCCAGCCCAAAAGCCATGCCAAGATGGAAGCGCCGGCCAATGCGGACAAGTACCACCATATCTGGGAGAAAACAACCGCCTTACCGCTCTGGTAGGGGATAAGGACCTTATCCAGGATGGGCATCGTAATATACGGGGGGACAAGGCCGGCTGCGATGCTCCCCACGGTCAGTAAGAAGCCCAGGACAATCATGCCGGTCCAGGGGCGAGCGAAGGAAAATAAGCGCGCCAACGAACGGCTTGCCGGAGGGGCAGAATCTACTGCAAATGCCCCATTCATGGACGGGTCAGAGGGGAGGTCGGGAAGCCAGTCCTCTTGGGCCTCCTGTCCCATCTCTTTCGAAGCAAGGCTTTTTCTGGCCTTGTCGAAGCATTCCACGAACCAGAGGACACGACCTTTGTGGCGGATGGTAAATTTCCATCGGTGGATAACGTCACCGGTTCCTTTCTCTCTCAGGTAGAGGGTCCCCACTCCCCTGTCTACCCTCACCCCCAAGGACTCAAGGGTCGAAAGGGGCCACACGCGAAAAAGGCCTTCAGACTCGCTGTGGGCAGTGCTTGATTTGGCCTTGATAAGGCGAGAAATCGCGCTACGAGGCGAGAAAGGCGCCTTACGTGTATTCGGCGGCAGTGCAAGGTCAAGGAGGCGCTCGGAAGTGAGGATGACCCGGTGTCGGACATAGTGGAGACGGCTATCCAGGTCAGATTCAAACGAGGCCAGAGGAACTTCTTCCTTTTCCAGGATGGAGCCGACTATTTCTTGTAATTCCAATGGGATATAGGTATCTGCTGCCATGGAGGAACACATAGGATGCACCGGGTATCCGGACACTATAAGGCGCTTCTCCTATTCGCAGCCATCCCAGACAAAAGGAAGAAAGTTCCTCTGGTGATTTTGGATATGCTGGATGGTTTCGTCAACCACATCTGCCTGAATGACCAGCAGTTCTCCCTTGCGTAAGGATTGCAGACCGACGTCAATCGCTTGGGTAGCCCCGAAGATCTCGATGACCTCGCTGGTGCGGCCATCGCCATTGAGGCTGCTCATGCCGTGCCTGAATAGATTAATAATTTCGCCCTGGTTACGGCCACGCATATAGTGGCCCTCATACAATACCACGGAATCAAAGGCCCGTCCGATAAGCTTGCCTTGATGGATAATATCGCAGTCCCGCCGGTCCCCGGCAGTGGAGTAAACGATGGTGCGATGGCTGTGCGGGAATTCCCCAATGGCCTCGATAATCGCCTTCAGGGATGAAACATTGTGCCCGTAATCCACAATAACAGTGGACCCATTGACCTTGAAAACATTAAACCGTCCCGGAACCTTTTCAGGATCGGCCTCAAAGGTTTCCGCGCCAGCGATGATGGTTTTGAGGGGGATATTCAGACACCAGGCCGCGGCAATCGCGGCAAGCGCATTTTCAATCAGAAACCCAATCCGTCCGCCATGGGTAAGGGGAATTCGTTCGAGGGAAATCAATCCCTCCTCATGGTCGCCTTCGGCAAGAAAGATGGTCTTGTCACGGACGATGACCGCCTTGCCATTTCGTTTGCGATGTTCAGTGATCACCGGATGATCACTGTCCCGACAAAAAAAGACAACCTGTCCCGGGCAGTAAGACGCCATCGGGGCGACCAGGGGGTCGGCGGCATTCAGCACGGCGGCGCCGGTCCCGGGAGCAACCGCCTCCACCACCGTTCTTTTGACCCCAGCGAGCTTTTCGACCGTATTGATGTCCATCAGATCAAGATGATCTCCATCACCGATATTGGTGACCACGGCCACATCGCAATGATCAAACGCGAGCCCTTCGCGCAGGATTCCGCCCCGGGCGGTCTCGAGGACCGCGGCCTGAACGATCGGGTTAAGCAGGACTGCCCGGGCGCTTTGGGGGCCGCTGCAATCTTCATTGTCAATACGGCGGCCGTCAATGTAAACGCCATCGCTGCACGTCATGCCCACAGCGAGACCCGTCTCTTTGAGTAGGTGGGTGATAAAGCGGGTTGTGGTGGTCTTGCCGTTTACGCCGGTGATGGCTGCGATCGGAATCCTTCCGGTGTCTCCCTCAGCAAACATCGTCGAGACAATGGCATCTCCTACGGGCCTCGGAATGCCCTGGGACGGGTGGGTATGCATCCGCAGACCAGGGGCGGCATTGACCTCCACGACGCCCCCTTTTTGCTCCTCAAGGGGACTCCCAATATCCCGGGCAACGATATCGACCCCCGCCACATCCAGTCCCACCGCCCGGGCAGCATCCTCTGCTGCCCGGGCGATCTCCGGATGGACCTGATCGGTAACATCCACGGCCGTTCCGCCTGTGCTCAGGTTGGCATTGCGGCGAAGCAACACCATCATCCCTGCCGGCGGCACGGATTCGAGTGTAAGCCCTTGCTCAGTAAGCAGGTTTTGGGAAATGACGTCAACGGAGAGTTTGCTCAGTGGAAGCGCGTGGTACTCTCCCCTCAGCGGATTCGTGTTTTCCTGGTCGATGAGATTCTGGACCGTATGAATGCCGTCTCCAATCACATGGGCGGGTTCCCGGCGCGCAGCAGCAACTAATTTATTCCCAACAATGAGCAACCGATAGTCCTTTCCGGGAATAAACTCCTCCACCAGGACTTCGGAACTCTCGACACGGGCGGCCTTATATGCAGCCATGACATCCTCACGGCTGCTGAGGTTTACGGTTACCCCGCGTCCCTTATTGCCGTCGAGCGGTTTCACTACCACCGGCAAGCCAATGGCATCCGCCGCAGACCAGGCATCTTCGGCATCGCATACCTCCCGACCATAAGGCACGGGAACGCCTACCGCTTTCAGCAGGGTCTTCGTAAGCTGTTTATCCTGGGCTATCCCTTCCGCGATAGCCGAGGTCTGGTCGGTTTCTGCAGCCTGTATGCGGTGCTGGCGGTTTCCGTGTCCCAACACGACCAGACTCGCGCTATTCATTCTCCGCACCGGGATTCTGCGCTTTCTCGCCGCGTCCACGATAGCGCGGGTGCTTGGCCCCAGACAGACATCCTGGGCCAGGTCCCGCAGTCGATCTATCTCTCCGGGAAGGTCAAACGGCTGGTCGTAGACAGCAGCAAAACAAATTCGATGCGCTAACTGCAAACACTCCCTGGCCAGGATCTCTTCCTCATAATCAATGACGACCTTGTATAGTCCGTTTTCATCAGTTGCCCGTGTTTTACCAAAGCCAACCGACGTTCCGGCGAGGGTTTGCACCTCCAGGGCAATATGTTCCAGGGTATGCGCGAGGTAGGTACCCCGGCGGAGGCGTTCAAAGAAGCCTCCCCGCTCGCCAACGCTGCACCGATGTTCAATGAGCGACGGAAGCCAGGCCATCAGCCGCTCGTTAAAGCCAGGCATTTCATCGGACGCTATGTCATTAAAATCCTTGAGATCTACCCAGACCTCAAGCACCGGGAAATTCGCCCACATGTTGGGACCCCGCAGGGCAATCACCCTTCGGATTTCCATAAAATCTTTCGTTTCGCTTTCGATTTTTTGGCTTTCCATATAAACCTTTTTTTAAAGTTATCAATAATACGTCTAACCTCATCAAAATAGGTAAAAATTTTTTTGAGGTGAAGGAATATAGTGCTGTCTTTTTTGATTTGCAAGTAAAATCGACACCCAAAATTCGCAATAAGGGTTCACAGGTTCCGGGTTTCCCGCTTTTCAGCGGGATTCAAGGTTGGGCACAAAAATAGAATTGAGGACCCGAAGAACTGCCGAAGTGGGCTGTCTTCGCCAAATACGTTGCGATGAGCGACCAGCTTCGCTATTCCTTCTGACGAAACAGGTGCGCCCTCTTGGCAGCATGGAGATCAACGCTCAATGGAACGGCGGCGTGTCGTCCCACGGCGCGCAGAGGGGGTGTGGGCTATCCCAGAGGCCTCTTCTGCCAGAAGGTGAATTCGACGATTGACAGACCGTGTCGAAATCCGTTATACTGCAAACGATTGAAGAAAGTTTTTGTGTTTTCGAGGACGATGAAGGGTGATTTTATCAAACCAAAGAATAGACGGTCTCCCCACATTTTTCATGCACTCTATATATCGACTGCGCCAGACACCGCCCTGATTCATAGGATCATCCAACCCGTTTAAACCACAAAAAAACAAGGGCCGGTTTTCGGAACCTGCCCCCGTATGCAGCCGTTTCGGAATGAACGGTTGATGCGTATCTTTGAAGGCGCCCGCTGCGTGCAGGGCGCGTTACACAGTGTTACAAGAGGTTTTCACATGAATAAACCCTATCAGAAGGAGATCAAAAGGCGTCGGACCTTTGCCATTATCAGCCACCCGGATGCCGGCAAGACCACATTGACGGAAAAACTGCTCCTGTTTGGCGGCGCCATTCGCATCGCCGGCGCGGTTAAGGCCCGCAGGGCGTCCCGGCATGCCGCCAGCGACTGGATGGACATCGAGAGGGAGAGGGGCATATCGGTCACCACATCGGTCATGACATTCAGTTACAAGAATTTTGAAATGAATCTCCTTGACACACCGGGACACCAGGATTTTTCAGAGGACACCTACAGGGTCCTGACCGCAGTGGACAGCGCTCTCATGGTCATCGACAGCGTGAAAGGGGTCGAATCTCAGACGGAGAAGTTGATGGAGGTCTGCCGCATGCGAAATACCCCCATCATCACCTTTATCAACAAGCTCGACCGCGCGGGGATGGCGCCGCTGAATATCCTGGCCGACATAGAAGACAAACTCCAGATCGAGTGCGCGCCCCTTTCATGGCCGATCGGCATGGGCAAGGGCTTTAAGGGGGTTTACAATCTCTTTCGCAGAGAACTCCACCTCTTCACCGCCGGACAGGAGACCCGGAACCCAGACGGGATCCGGATCACCGATCTGGGGGATGCCCGGCTGGAAGAACTGCTGGGGAGTCAGGCTGATGAACTGCGCGAGGATGCAGCATTGCTCGAAGGAGCGGCCGATCCTTTGGAAATGGGCCACTTTCTGAACGGCAGCCAGACGCCTGTCTTTTTCGGCAGCGCCCTCAATAACTTCGGGGTCAGGGAACTGCTCGATGCCTTTGTGGAGATGGCGCCGGCGCCACGTCCAAGACCGGCCGAGAGTCGAGAGGTCTCTCCCTTCGAGACGTCTTTTTCAGGGTTTGTTTTCAAGATCCAGGCCAACATGGACCCGGCCCACAGGGACCGAATGGCCTTTCTGAGGATCTGCTCCGGGAAATTCACCCGGGGAATGAAGGTCGTTCACCATCGTCTTGGCAAGGAGATCACCCTGGCCAATGCCACCATTTTCATGGCCCAGGACAGGACCAATGTGGACGAAGCCTATCCCGGCGATATTATCGGGATTCACAACCACGGCACCATTCGGATCGGAGACACCTTCACGGAAAAGGAGGAACTGAAATATACGGGTATCCCCAGCTTTGCCCCCGAGCATTTCCGCCGGGTGATCCTCAAGAATCCTCTAAAACAAAAACAGCTTCAAAAGGGGCTGGTCCAACTGGCGGAGGAGGGC
Source organism: Thermodesulfobacteriota bacterium (assembly GCA_030837545.1). Lineage (GTDB taxonomy): Bacteria > Desulfobacterota > DSM-4660 > Desulfatiglandales > Desulfatiglandaceae > AUK324. The sequence continues at coordinate 6,321 of JAUPKI010000218.1, forward strand.
GCGGTGCAGTTTTTC
>JAUPKI010000219.1 GCA_030837545.1 Thermodesulfobacteriota bacterium
CCCGATTCTTACGTAGCCCCGGCCGCCTTTCTGACCAAATACCTGTGCAGATCCAGGATGCGGATCGCCCATACACACCCTCCCACTTCGTGGTGGATCCTTGCCTTGACATTATCTCAGAGCCGATCAACTCCTCGGCACAGTTCGATCAATAGGCTTGGATTATTCACAAAAAGTTCGACGTCAATATCCTCGTTCATGAACATTGCCCTCCTTGAGTCGACGGCTTGTTCCTCAAAATCTCCCGCAAGGCATCATAAACGCCCGTGCGCCGCTCCTTGAATTCATAATCGTAAACAGTTTGAAGCAGTTTGAGCGCCTTTTGATGACTCACGCCGTTTTGCCTGCAAAGCTCCTCAAGGAGCCCACGGTCTTCATCGGATAGGTTCATTTCTGATTCTCCAGGTAACGCCTCAGCTCGGCATCATCAGCGAGGGCCTCCCTCCGGGCGTCCTCTGCGAGCCGATGTTGATGAAAGATTTCGTATTGCTCAAGGGCCAATTGATCGGCCACAGCCTTACTGACCTTGCCGGGATTGGTGAGGATGTCCCGCTCGTTCAACCGCAAAAACGCATCCAGCTTCATACGCCAGTCGCGCATGAAAATCTGGCGGTGGCGTTTGGCCTGGTCTTCAGCATAATCCAAGTACATGGTGACAATTCGATTCAGACCCTCGATCTCTTCGGCGTTCAGGTAATTCTTGGCAATGGTCACATCCCCCTTTCGAACTTTGGTCCCTTTCCAGGAAGTCAGCCCCATATTGGGCTTGGAGGCGTCGGCCCTCTCAAAAATCAGCTCGGGGGCGGTCTTGCCGGATATGGCGAAGTGGAGCTTGTTTTGAACGATGCTGAAAAACTCCAGCGTTTCCTCTGCGTTAGGGTCGTAATCCACCGCTAATTTATAGATATCCCTGATCTTTTGGTAAAAACGCTTTTCACTGGAACGGATGTCCCGTATCCGTTCCAGCATTTCATCAAAATAGTCCGACCCGACATTCCGCACCGCCTTGAGACGGTTATCGTCCATGGTGAAGCCCTTGACCAGGTACTCGTTCAACCGCTCGGTGGCCCAGCGGCGGAACTGGGTGCCCCGGTGCGACCGAACCCGGTATCCAACGGCGATAATGGCTTCAAGGTTGTAGAATTTGGTTCGGTATCTCTTTCCATCGGTGGCAGTTGTCAAGTATTCCTTGACAACTCGATATTCCTGCAACTCTCCGTCATTAATGATGTTTCTTAGATGCAAGCTGACATTCTGTTTGGTGGACTGGAACAACTCTGTCATAGCGGCCTGGGTCATCCAAACAGTGTCATCCTGAAGCCGAACCTCAATCCGTGTTTCCCCGTCCTCTGTCTGGTAGAGCAACAATTGGCTCTGAACCGGCAGGTTTTCGTCCCTTCGCGAGGCCTTTTTCCCGCTCATCGTTCCGCCATTCCCCTAAAAGTCGTGTCACAAGTGTACTTGGGGGCCGACTTGCCGCCGTCCACATAAACCTGAACCTCCTTCTTTCCTGAGGAAAAAGGGACAGGGCTTTTCAGATAATATTTGGTTTTGCCAGCATCCCGGCCTGTCTCAACAGTTTTGGGATAGATGGAAAGAATTTCGTGGAAGGGCTTTCCCAGCATCTCAAATTCGGTGAGTTCGTATTTGATGCCCGGCTCTTTGAATATCCGGTCAATGATTTCCCTGGTTACATTCGTGGTCATTGCCCCTGCTCCAGAATCTGCTAACTGATCGATTCATTGTGCTAACGAGCTGATCCGTATGTCTATCAGCGGGAATTCAATGCCCATTTATAATGCGGTGTTTTCCAAGAGATCGGCATCACAAACTCCCGAGTTCCTGCTTTATCCGGTTTCGGGATTTCCTCCAGGTTGACATCAGAATCGGCCGTGCCGTCCAGCACAGCCTTGCGAGGAATACAGGTCTGATATATGGATTTCATCTTGGGGGCCTGTTTCTCTTGTGATGGTTCCAAGTCAACCTCGCGAGGTTACAACTTTTTTCCGCTTCAGGCAGCCATTTGATTGATGATTATTGATTGAAAGACGGCCTAAAAACAAGAAGGACCTGCCTCACAAGCCCAAAAACATCTTCTTGAAAGCTATATGATTCTCCGTTGTTCATTGCTCTCAACGTCCGATTCGGGCTATCGTACCATATGGTTTTGTCAGATAAGGTCACAGAGTTGAAATTTTTTTTAGGGAAATATGTTTCTCTTGCCCGTTGCTGCGTGTAAATTCAGATGGATGCTGCTGGGTGTCCGGATGCCCCGTGGTGTCTCGTTTTATCAAGGGCCGCAAGCCCCCGTTCCCGCTGGGTCTCCGCCCCCACCTGATGGCAGGGGAAACCGGCCTCGATCAGGCGCAGGTCGTTTTCAATGGGTTGGTTCATGGGTTCTCCTGTTTTCTGTTCAGCCGGTTGTGTTGGCTTCCAGCTCGTAGAGCCTCAAGCTCGGAGAGGTTTCGCTTCGCTCTACCCAACGGCCCTCAGATTCGCTTGACCTTAATCATAAGGCGCCAGCGGCCAATTCATCGGCAAACTGTCTGACAGGGAAAATATCGATGCCGTCTCTCG
>JAUPKI010000220.1 GCA_030837545.1 Thermodesulfobacteriota bacterium
AACACCAAGCGCATCGCAACTCGCCATTTTCAGACCAATCTATCTCCTCTTTCCATTTCTCAAAAATCACGACGGCAATCTATCGCAGTTTTCTTACTTTTTTACCAGCGTCCCGCTTTACACACGCTTTACACATGAGGTTGGCAGCGTCAATGGCCCTCACAGGTTTCGCTCTGCCGCAAGGCCTTCCCGTCTCAGGCGTCTATCATTTCAGGAGGCCGACCATATAGTATATATTGTTATCGTTGATAAACGCGAGCACCACATGGGTGTCGCTGGCAGCTATGGAGATCTTGGTCCCACTGGCGGAGACGTCGGAGTAGGTATCCTGTATATCCTTTGTGGGACCCACGGCCATGACGGAGTTGCTGGTTTTTCCCATCCGCCACCATATTCCGCCCCCAGAAGACATGTGGGCTTCCACCGCGCCCTTTGAATAGAGCGCCACGGACGGGTATAGGCTGCCCGATTCGTCAATGGGAAAGGGATAAGTTGGTTCATTCGTTTTATCCGGGTCAGGATTTTCCCATTTCCATTCGATATATTTCGCAGACGCATTCAGCAATCCGATCTGAGAGAATAGACAGGGGGCAGTAAAATCAGATGGTGAAGGATTGCCGAGGTCGTAATGGGCCTCGAAAATCAGGTTGCCGTGGAGCGCGACCGTCGGGCGCACTCCCGTGTTGTATTTACGAGCAACCCAATTCCATCCCCAGCTGAATTCTTCTCCATCGAAGCCGCCGACATTGTACCAGAGGTCTTTATAATCTTTGGAACCTTCGTGAACTTCGACGACCATTTTATCCTCGTTGATGGCAACCGAGGGATGGTTCCCATCATCATAATGAGTCCAATTTTCTCCTTGCCAGGTAATTTTCCCCGTCAATTTTCCGCCATCCGTGCCGATCAGGCCGAAACGGTAATAGAGCTTCGGATCATCCACATCATCCACGTGGATTTCAATCAGGAGCAACTGGTCATAAGCGTTCAAGTGATCGACAATGGCCACCGAAGGGGTCGTGCCGTGGATCCTGTCGTCGGTGTAGTTCTGATTCTCGGTATCCCATTTAATGGAATGGCCGTCCTCGCTGATATTTCCGATGCTATAGTATAGGTGATCAGAGTTCTGGGATTTGTGAACCTCCACCACGTGCCCGAGATTGTTGACCGCCACATCCGGGTTGCTCCCCTTCCCAGGGCTGTGAGGACTTTTCCAGTCCACGTCTCCAAATTCAAAGATGGGAATCGCCTCGAGGCCATGCGTGTACCGGGCATACCATCCAAAGTATGGGAAATTGGTAGCAGGCAGGTTGGGGCCCTTCCAGGTGGTTTCGGTTTCATCCCATTTGCAGGAGTCGTTGGTGACCAGCCATAATCGGGTAAAATGCTCGTCTTCAACTCCTTGTGCCCAGTCACAGCTTCCCTTGTCATCTGCGGCTCTGGCATAGAAGAACTCTCCGTCAGACACCTTTGTATTGCCGGCCTGGTATTCCACGAACATGTGCGCGACTGGGTGAGCATTCTTATCAGAACACTGCGAATTGGTAAAACAGTAGTTATCCGAATAGTATTGACGGACATCTTCGTTCCCCGACAAAACCACCAGAATCTTCCCGGGATAATCTAAAATGGTGTCGGCATCGAAATCCTTGGGATAACAGACCGCGTCCATCTCCGAGGGTTCCTCAGTATGAGCAAAGAAGTTGTGCAGGGCTTCTAACGCTTTTGGCGTATCATTATCCTTGTCCTTTTTCCAATCAAAAGCCAGGATGACCGGTTCCCTCGGTTGATTGTCATGGACCCACTTTGTCACTACGTTAACCCAATCTTCGGCATCGTACGAGTCGGGATTGCCGTGGGTGCGATCGACATACTGCTTGGGGTCACTATGCCCCACAATAAATGAAACGTTATCGCCATCGATTTCGCAATGGATATCGAGCTCCACAAACCGCAGGCCTGCATCCAGTTGTTGGATGATGCTGCCTCGATACCCATTATCCAGGTTGCCCGAATACGAATTGTGGCTCGTTCTATAGTGGGCCTTTAGAAACGATAGCGTTTCACCTCCCGGTGGGGAGGGTGTTTTTGTTGTGCTGTCCGAATCAGAACAGGAAGTGACCAAAAGCGGCAAAAACATGAAAATGAGTACCACCACCGCTCTGATCAAACCACGTGGCACAGATGCCGTTTGTCTGCGAATCTTCCCCATAAGATACTCCTTTCTCGTGCTGTTGTTTGGTGTTTCACCCTGGCAAGCCTGAACTCTAAACAAATGGACAGGCTATAGACATAAGGGCGATCAAGACCTTGTATCCAAAAATATCTCTTAGAAAGGACATAAGAAATATCTCTTAGAAAGGACATAAGGTAATGTCAACCCTCTTGGGACGAATCGGCCAATTTCGGGGACGAATCAGCCAGGCGGGGAGAAAGGGCCGGGCAACCGCCCTCTTATTTCGAGGATTGAAAGAAGAATAAGGGGTTGAGGGGGAGTCGGATGGCGATGCTGACCCAGCCGTTCTCTTCGGATGTCTTAAAGGAGAAATCATGATGATAAAAGATCTCGAGGCGCTCGCGGAGGTTGGCGAGTCCGATGCCGGGCCGGTCTGGACGGGAACGGTCCTCCGTCACCCATCGCCCGGTGTTTCGCACAGATATGGAAAGCCGTCCATCCTGGAGCCCTGCGGCGATCACAAGCTTCATGGGAATGCCGCTGGTCCGCATCCCGTACTTGACGGCGTTTTCCACCAGGGGCTGAAAAAGCATATCGGGGATAATAATGGCGGCCGCATTCGGGGCGATATCGTACGTGACGGCCAGATGACGGTCGAACCGCATCTGCTCGACGGCGAGATATGCCTTGATGGATTGAATCTCTTCCTCCAGTCTGGATGTCATCTCTGGATTGGGCTTCAGCGTGTTGCGAAGATACGATGACAACTGCTGAAGCAGATACGGAATCCGTATCGGCGTCTTCCTGGAAAGCACATCAATGGTGTTAAGGACATTGAACAGAAAGTGGGGATTGACCTGATACCTGAGGGCCTGGAAGCGGGCCTCGATTGCAAGCCGGTCGGCCTTTTCCGCCTGCTTTTGGGCGGCTTCAGCCAGACGTTCATCGGTCACATCATGCATAATGCCCTGCATCATTACCATTCGCCCCGCTTCATCCAGTTGCGCATGGGCATGGACCAGGCATTTTCGGACCTCGTCGTCGAGACGCCTGATATCCAACTCATACCGGGAGAGCTGCCTCTCTCGTTTGAGAAGATCCATGATCGCGGCGCGCTGCTTTGGGTCCGCATAAAATTGATCCACCCGGTAGGTGTACAGCATCTCCGGCGAATCGACCCCGAGGATGCCTGCCAGGGCCGGGTTGGCCACCAGAAACCGTCCGTCTTCCGTGGTCTGGAAAATCCCTTCTACAGCCGTCTCGAAAATGGACCGATACTTCATTTCGCTCTCTTGGAGCTCAGCATGCTGGGTTTGGAGCCTTTCCACCATCTCGTTCAGACCCGATGCCAGTTCGCCCACATCGTCATGGCTTGTAACTTTGATACGTGCCTCCATATGCCCGTCCCGAATGGTCCGAACGAATTCGAGGCATTTGCGCAAATTGGCGAGCAATGGTCGAATGGCCATCCCGGCCGGTAACCAGATCACTCCGAGCATCATCACGGCAAGGGCGATGGCAGCATATTTGATGTACCGAATAGGGGAGAGGACCTCCTTCAGGGGCAGTTCCACCACCACAAGGGCATGGGGCGCCTTCATCCACTGAAAGGCTGCATAACGCCAGATGTCGGCGCTCTTGTAGCGCACCACGCCCCGGTGATTATGAAGCATCTCCGGGATGCTCGGAACATTCGGGGCCACGTAGGGGGTTTCGATGATCAGCGTCGGGTCGACTGGCTTCATGTCCCCGTCGGGGTCCACTCCAGGCGCAAAGATGAAAACCCTTTCCTCACGGCTCTCAGCCAGGGGTCTTAGAAATCGCTCATTGAAATCGGACACGTCGACAATGGGACGCAACACGCCGATGACTTGCCCATCTCGCACCACCGGAACCGCGAGAACAATGACAGGCCGAGCGCCGGAAAGCCCCATCAACGGTCCTTTGATAACGGTGCGGCCCTCACGGGCGGCACGGAAATCCTCCCGGTTTTGCACCACATCCTGAGCGATCTGCAATCCGACGCGGTCAGGGATCGAGGAGGCAATGATGGCGGCCTGTACATCATACAGATTGAAAGTTTGATAGATGTCATTGCCTTTTACAATGTCCGCGAAGAGGCGGTTGAGCGGTTCGATCACCGATGGGCTGTCAGGATGGAGGCTCGCTTCCTGTACCATAGGGTTCTGAGCCCACACCTCGATACTTCGCAATAGGGCTGAGAATCGCTGCTCGATCTGTGTGCTCACCAACCAGGCCGTCTGCTGCAATCGTTCGGCCGCACCCTTTTCCAGTTGACCTCGTGCGACCCAATAAACCGTGGACGTGGCAAGGACAACGGTAACAGCAATTACCAGGCCCAGCAGGATGGTGAATTTCAGTCGCAGGTTCATGTTGGTTTGGGACGGCCTTCAAAGGCAACTTCTTCACGGGCCCCGGCTGATTGCCCTGCAAAGGATTTCTTGAATCGTTCAGCGGCTGACCGTCCAAGAGAGATGAAAGCGCCCCCCTCCTGAAACACCACCTCGACCCCGCGGTCCCGGGATCGCCAGCCGGACACCTGATCGGTATTGATGAGCAGGGACCGGTCCAGCCGGAGAAAGGGCGGGATGGGGAGACGGGCCTGCCAGGACTTCAGATTCCGGCGGAAAAGATAGGTCTGGTTCTGTGCGACGATGGCCTCCGTATAATTGCGATAGGCACGGATGGCAACGATCGTCTTGAGCCGAATGAAGAAGGACCTCTCCTTATCGCTGACCAGCACATCATCGCTGAGCCTGAAAGGTAAAACGTCGGCATCCTCATCCGCCGTATCCCCGAAGGCCGGCAAATTCCCTGCCGTCAGCCGTGCCACAGCCCTTGCCAGAAGGTCTCGATCGATGGGCTTGAGCAGATAGTCCACGGCATTGACCTGAAAGGCTCGAATGGCATACGCGTCATAGGCAGTGACAAAAACCACCTGGAGGGGCAGGTCCAGGCCGGAGAGGACATCGAATCCGGTGCCCCCGGGCATCTGGATATCCAGGAACACAGCATCCGGCTTCGCTTTTTTCAGCACCTCCCTGGCCTGGGGCACTGTAGCAGCCTCGCCCACGACCACCACCTCGGGGTAGGCGGATAGAAGGTCCCGCATGTTTTCCCGTGCCAGGGGTTCGTCATCGATAATGACCACGCGTATGGAAGTCATGGGCTCATTCGATACCATAGGAAGGGCGCCTCCAGCTTGCCTTTGCAGTTTACCATGAAAATGGGTCATGCAGTTTTGATCCAATCGGCAATAGTTCCAAAGCCATTCCAAACCACTTCCCCAGTCTCTGCATGGACGCACCGAATGGCATGGGGCCTGCAGTGGCCGACACACCATCCGCAGCCGCAGCAATACTCCCGATTGAGACGGGGAACACTGTCGTTTGTCTTATCCAGGCTCAATGCCCCATAGGGGCAAACTCTTGCACAGACGCCGCACTGATCGCACCTGTCGGCATCGAATTCAGGGATGATCGGGGTGGTTTCGGCCATGGGATTCTCCCGCCGCCAGTCCCGAAGATACTGGAAGTCCTTGACAACGCACCCCTGAAAATCCTGAATCCGGTGATACCCTTTACGATCCATGTAATCACTTAACCCATCGATGCATCGCCTCAGGACCTCTACGCCCCTCGAATATAGCGACGAGCAGAGACCCGCCAGGCCGCATCCGGCCATGAGATACCGTACGCAATCATCATAGGTAAACGTCCCTCCGCCGCCCAGAACGGGGATATGGACCGTTGCAGTGATCTCCATGACCTTGGCCAGAGAAAAGAGCTGCCATGGCCGGCCCATCAGCCCGCCCATGGAGGCAGGGACGCCAAAGAAGGTCCCGGTTTCGTGATCGATCCAGCACCCGTAGAAGGAATTATTTGCCGAGATCGCAGCCGCTCCTGCCCGTTCAACGGCCATGGCCACGCCGGCCATGTTGACGCACTGGGGGGTCATCTTGAACATGATCGGAATATTAACCGCCTCCACACAGGCCTTCGTCACTTGGTAGGCCGTCTTTGGGTCCATGGCCAGGGGGGCGCCCACCTCCTTCTGTGCGTTAACGGCCCCGAAGGTGGCGTGGGGACCTCCTGTGTCCAGCTCCACCATTCGAACGCCCGCAGCCTCCATGTCCTTTAAAAACGGAATCCAGGTGTCGGCATCCGCGCCGATTCCCGAACAAGACCCGATAAATAGCACATTATGCACTCTACAGGTTTCCAGACACCTGGGGAGTTCGTCGTCACGCCATCTCTCATACGGCATGTTATGGAACATCTGGCTGCACACGAAGGCATCGCCCAGCTCCTTGCCGAACCGCTTCAAAGAGTAAAAGTAGGGTCGAGGCCAGCGGTGCGGGCCGTCGATCTGATGCACGGTTTTTCCGATGATCCAGCCGATCCCCTGCTCAACGCATCGTCTGAGCAGTCTCTCATTCCCTCCAAAATCACACGACGTGACGCCGATCGGGTTTTTCACCTCTATGGCGCAGAAACTCGTCGATAGGTCGACCATGCTCTCTCCTTTCTCGTATGGTTCTCTCTCCCCCTCCTGGGCGACCATCGAACACATTAGGACCGGTCTTGAGAGGTTTTCTGTTTATTCCTTGTGTGAAAAGATGATACCATCATCCTCTGATGATGAAAAGAAGATTGGGCTGTCCCCCAAGACTGCCCTCCTTTTTATGATGAGATCCAAGATGCGAGCAACATTCATTCTTAGTGAGATGACTTTTTCCGATGGTGCGGTGATCAACGCTCTTGCGGCCGAATGTCCGGATGGGGGCTTCAGCTCTGTACGCTCGGTTTTCCGGGAAAATGCCTGGCAGAGTCTGGAGGCATTGCGTCCGAACACGGTGGGAATGGCGGCTGAAGCTGCCGGTCATGACAGGCTCATCGGTATGGGGCTGGTCAGCTTTGCGATGATCTTGGGGACGTTATGTTGCGAGTCTGATTATGTTGTGTGATTGGGAAGAGGAAGGAGGGAGTAGTGCCCCGCCTATCCCGCCTAAGGATTGATAAATCCGTACCCCGCCTGACCCCGCCTAGCCCTTCTCACCTGGCAGATCACTCGTAGCAGCAACATGCCAGATGAATGTGACCATATTTAGCTTGCATGGGAAGGGGGACGCTGGTAATAAAGTAAGTTTCGGCCAATACCAAGCGCATCGCAACTCGCCATTTTCAGACCAATCTATCTCCTCTTTCCATTTCTCAAAAATCACGACGGCAATCTATCGCAGTTTTCTTACTTTTTTACCAGCGTCCCGCTTTATTCACAACCCTATGCCCTTCGGTTTTATGCAGCCTTTGCTTCTATTTCCTGGTATGAGAACTCCCAGAGCGCGGCATTCGACTTTGCATGCTCGATGGTCATATTCACCAGATTGCCGTTCTG
>JAUPKI010000021.1 GCA_030837545.1 Thermodesulfobacteriota bacterium
CAATAACCAGGACATCCAGCCCCTACAACACCCGTTTCATGGAATCGCGGATCAGAGCCGAGATCTCGGGGGTCGCCACCAGCAGGTGGTCGTCGATTTTGTTTCCATCCAGGTACTCATTCAGGAAAAATCCCTCCCCGTCCATTCGGTAGATCTTTGCCCCCGATGCCTCGACGATCACCCGTGTTGCGGCCAGGTCCTGATAGGTTTCATGCGTAAAAATCGCGGCGTCCGCCTGGCCGCCGGCCACATAACAGAGGTGGGCAGCGGTGCAGCCAAGGCTTCGAATCTTTCCAGGAAATGACGTATGGTAGTGATTATGAAACCGTGAATAGGTGAGGAGAACGCTCTCGTCATTGATTTCCGGATGACTGAAGGCGTGCATTTCATGGTCTCCCCGGCAGGCGTTATGCCCGGCCCGGGCATGAAACAGGTCGCCTGTGACCGGCATATAGAAGGCCCCGAAAACGGGCCAGGAATTCTCCAGCAGGGCCAGCGACATCCCCCAGATCGGGACGCCCCCCTGAAAATTGGCGACCCCGTCCAGCGGGTCAAACACCCATAGATACCTCTCCCCGGCGTGACTGTAGCCCCTATCTTCCTGATGATTGGTAAAGATGCGATGCTCAGGAAAGCGGGCCGCAAGCTGGTCCTGGAAAAAATGGGACAGGCGGAGTTCCGCCTCGGTCACCAGCTCCTCGTCGAATCTGGCATCCCGCTGTCCCTGGCCATAATAGGACAGAGCAATCTCTCCGGCATCCCGTATGGTCTGCGCGGCAAAGTCTGTCAACTGTTCGATCTTTTCCCCTTCTGCAGTCACTCTGATACCTCCCTAATCCCGCTAATTCGGTGCCAAAGAATTCTCACACAAAGACGCCGAACAGAGACACAGAGTTTTTTGAAACAAATGGTTTTTCGCTCTTTATCTTTGTGTGCTTTGTGGCTTTGTGTGATGAACAAATTGAACACTGTTACCCCAGGATTGATCTCGACACAATCGTCTTTTCCATCTCCTTGGTGCCCTCGTAGATCTCGAGTATCTTGGCGTCCCGGTAGAGCCGCTGGACCTTGTATTCGTCGATGTATCCATAACCCCCGTGCATCTGGAGGGCCTCATCGGCACACCGGACCGCCATTTCAGCGGAAAACCACTTGGCCATGGCGATCAACCCGTGGTCCACTTTTCTATGATCCACAGACCAGGCCGCCTCATAATAGAGGTTCCGCGCCGCCCGAATCCAGGTGGCCATTTCGGCGAGCTTGAACTGGGTGACCTGAAACGAGGCGAGAGGCACGCCGAACTGGTGCCTCTGTTTGGTATGGCGGATCGATTCCTCAAGCGCGGCCCGGGCCAGGCCGACGGCCTGGGCGCAGATGTGGAGCCGTGTCCGGTTGAAAAAGGCCATCAACTCGTAGAAGCCTTCCCCTTCTTTCCCCACGATGTTGCTTAGCGGCACCCGCATGTCGTTGAAGGAGAGTTCCGCGGTATCCGATGCCCGAATGCCCAGTTTGCCCCGAATCTTGGTGGACGCATATCCCGGTGTCTCTGTGGGCGCCAGGATGAAGCTGTGCCTCTGGTGGCGCGAAGGATTTTCCGGATCGGTCTGACAGTAGACTAACATATACTTGGCCAGATTGCCATTGGTGGCGAACATCTTGGCGCCGTTAATAACCCACTCATTGCCGTCTTTGACCGCGGTGGTTGCAGCGCCGGTGACATCGCATCCGGCATCGGATTCTGTGATGGCGGTCCCCATGATCGCCTCCCCTGCCACCAATTGCGGAAGGACGAGCTGTTTCTGCTCTTCCGAACCGAACAGGCCCAGAAGTTCCGAACCAAAGGTGGCGGCAAGGATGGCCTGGCCGATCCCGGGGTCTACGGCCCAGAATTCCTCAGTGATCAGGCAGTGCTCAAAGAACCCGTAGCCGACCCCGTCATAGGCCTCGTCGATAAAGACCCCCACAAATCCCAGTTCACACGCCTTCCGCCACAGGTCCAGATCAAAGGTTTCATTGCGGTCAAACTCCTGGGCCCTGTCCGGGAATTCCTTGGATGCGAATTCCCGGGCTGCCCTGACGATATCCTGCTGCTCTTTACTTAATGTAAAATCCACCGTCCACTCCTCAGGCGCCTGCCAGTTTTTCTTTCAGGGCATTGGCCACCTTGAAAAGATCATCCGCCACCCCATAATCCGCCACCCTGAAGATAGGGGCTTTCCGGTCTTTATTAACAGCAATGACGGTGCCTGCGCCTGTGATTCCGGCCACGTGTTGAAATGCCCCGCTGATGCCAAGGGCGAGATAGACCTTGGGCCGGACCGATTTTCCGGAGGTGCCCACCTGGTGGAACTTGGGGAGCCAGTTCTTGTCCACCACCGGCCGGGAGCAGGAAAGGGTGGCGCCCATCCTGTCTGCCAGCTCCCGGATCGTTGCGATGTTTTCCTCTTCTCCGATCCCCCTTCCGATGGAGACCAGCAGGTCTGCCTGGGTGATATCGATCTCCCCGGCCCCGGTATCCACAAACTCCACAAAGGTCTTTCGAGGTTCGGCCAAATCAGCCGGAATGTCCTGTTTTAGCACCTCTCCCGGTTCCATTTCGGCGTCATCGGGGGGGAGAAAGGCCCCGGACCTCACGGTCATCAGATAGCCGGGCGATTCTTTGAATGACACCCTGCTGAAAAGCTTTCCGCTATAGATCTGGCGGATAACGATCGGCCGACCATCCTCCGCCTGGATATCCACGCAGTCCGTGGCAAGGGGAAGCCCGGTCTTGACGGAAAGGGCAGGGGCGAGGTCCATTCCCCAGGAGGTATGGGCGATCCATGTCATGAATGGCTGATCCTTCTGGATGACCCGATTCAATATTTCCTTATGCAGATCCGAATTAAAGGTCTCCAGCCGGTCGTTTTCAAAGACCAGGACCCGGTCCGCCCGTTTGGCCAGATCATCTGCAAAGCCCGCATCTTTGCCCGCCAACAGCAGAGCGGTCAGGCGGTGGGAAAAGGTCCGGCACAGTTCTCTGGCCTTGAAGAGCATCTCAAAGGTGATCTCCCGGACCTCGCCTTTTCTATGTTCTGCAACCACGTATATCTCGCCCATTTATATGCTCACCCCCTTTTCCTTGATAATTTTGATGAGTTCCGCAGCCACCGAAGCTGCGTCGCCTTCGATCATCTCGGCCCCCGTGGTCTCGGGCGGGAGAAAGACCTCCTCGATCCGAGTCCTGGGTGTCAAGTCGTCCTCTGAGAGGCCCAGATTGGCCACGGGAATGACTGTAAGTTCCTTTTTCCCGGCCTTTCGTATCCCCATGATGGAGACATATCTGGGCTCGTTGATGCCGGTCTGGATGGTCAAGAGCGACGGGAGTTGGATCCTGCTGACTTCGTCCATGCCGCCCTCCAGTTCCACCCGGATCCGCGCAAGGTCCCCTTCCGGTTCGACGCCGGTGACTACCGCCGCATGACTCAGGCCCAGCGTCTCTGCCAGCATGATCCCGACCATACCGCTGTTGTCGTCATCCGCTTGGACCCCTGTGAGCACAAGGTGATATTCCAGATCTTTAATCACCTTTGCAAGGATTTTGGAAATCACAAAACCGTCTAATTCGCGTTCTCCCGGATCGATCCGGATGGCCTTGTCCGCCCCCATTGCCAATGCCCGTCTCAGCACATCCTCGGATTCATCATCTCCAATGGTAATCGCGGTGACGGTTCCACCTTGGGTCTCCTTGATGCAGACCGCCTCTTCCACGGCATAGTTGTCCCAGTCATTGATGTGCATGACCAGGTCTTCCTTTTCAATCCCCGTCCCTTCTCTGCTGATTTTCAGGTCAGCATCTATGACCTCGGGGACCTGCTTCACGCAGACAATAACATCCATGGTTATATCCTCCAGTTATAGAGTTGACTCAATGGAACATAACATCTGTCCATTATTTCTCAAGCTCCTCGGTATAGGGCATCAATGATCCTAACTCCGCATACCCCCAACAAAAATATCTCACACAGAGACACGAAGGCACAAAGATTTCTAATTGTTACAGGGCGTTATCCGGGAATGCCCTGATTTCTACTCAAGTTGCAGGGAAATTGCATATATAAAGGCTACTATTCTCCCCCTTCACTGCGCAGACCCAGGGCCATGACAACAAGTTCATTTAAATCCATTACCCGCAGGGTATCCTCCAGGCTGGCGGTCTTACGGGCATCTTCCAGCATGATCAGACATAAGGGACAGGCCGTAATGACTATTTCTGCACCGGTTTCCGCGGCCTCCCTGATGCGAATTTCCGACATCTTGATTTTTGAATCCAGATCTTGCTGCCACATGCGGCCCCCGCCCCCGCCGCAACAGAGGCTGTTTGCCCTGTTATGCGACATCTCAACCAGTTCAATTCCTGGAATGGAACGAATCACTTTCCGGGGCTCATCATAAACCCTGTTGTGACGACCCAGATAACAGGGGTCATGATAGGTCACCTTGATATTGAGGCGCTTTTCAAAACGGATAGAGCCCTCTGAAACGAGTTCGCCGATAACCTGTGTATAGTGCCGGACATCAAAGTGAACCTTTTCATCAGGCGGCCTCAAGGCCTGAAAGGTCGGGTATTCATTCCTGAATGTGTGAAAGCAGTGGGGGGACGACGTGACAACACGACGGATGTTGTTGCGCCCAAAAAGGGCCAGACAGCTCTCCATCTGTTCTTCAAACAGCCCGTCCTCTCCCACTCGACGGGCAATATCCCCGCAGCAGGGCTCATTTTTGCCTAAGGTGCCGAAAGGAACCCCGGCATGCTTGAGTATCCGGGCAAAGGATCTGGCCAGATCCTGGGCCCGGGTATCCAGGGCGGTCGTGCAGCCTACAAAATAGCACAGGGGGTCCTCTTCCCCCGTCTTTGTGAGATCGGAAATCTCCAGATCCTGTGACCATTTTGCGCGATTTTTTTTCGAGGCCTCCCACGGATTATTGTACTTGTAGAGTTTTTCCAGAGTCTGGCTCAACAGCAGGGGCACCTGGGTGCCGTCTTCCACGACCCTGCTCCTCGCCCGCTCTATGACCTTCGGCGTGGCAACATAGACAGGGCATACTTCCAGGCAGGCCCGGCAGGTAGTGCAGTGCCAGACCTTTTGAGGATCAAGATCAGGCTTTTCTGCTTTTCTTGGGTCACTCCACCTCGAAAACCAATCCAGGCCTTTTAAAGGATGATGCCTGAGGAGAAGATCCTCCCTGACGGCTGCGATGAATTCCCGGGGAGAGAAGGGTTCCCCGGCCCCGGCTGAAGGACAGACCTCCACGCAACGGCCGCACCGGGTACATGCGTCGAAAAAAATCATTTGCCGGGAGGAAAACACCTCTTCATCCCCGGTTACGGTTTCGGCGGGCATCGGAAGATCGGGCCGGTCCTCCATGTAGATGCTCAGCGGCGCCGCCAACACATGGAAGAGCTTGCAGAAAGGGATCGCTGCTACGAGCCCCAGGCTCAGAATGGCATGGGACCACCATACATAAGGATAGATGGAAAGGGCCCCGCGAGGGTCAGACCAGAAAAGACTTATCACGTGACCGATAAATGACCACCCTCCCCACTCGGGTCTCTGGGCGGACAGGCGAACCCCTTCCACCAAAAACCCCGACAGGACGACCACAAGAAGCCAGACAGGAACAATCAGGTCTTCGATTCGTCTTTCAAGACGTGTCACACGCTGGAGGTATCTGCGTATGAGGGCCCAGACGAGCCCGATCGCGAGCATCAACCCGAAAAACTCAAGGCATATGGAGTACCCGATATAGACGGGTCCCTTAAGAAAATGATACACCCAGTAGTCGGCGGAAATTAACACGGTCCCTGCAAAAAGGCCCAGGAACCCCCAGAGTATCAATAAATGCATGGTCCCCGCAGCAACATCGCCACTGAAGATCCGTCGACCCAGCAGGCCGTCCAGAAAAAGGTTAAAAATGCCCTGTCCTGAGAACCCGATGCCCTGGCGCCTTGCACCCCTTGACCAGACAGATACATGGGAAATCACCCCGAAGACAAACACGGCCACAGCCAATGCCGCCAGGACGTAAAAGATCCAGACCGATTCGATTGACCAGTAAGAAACCCTGTAAGGAGTCACCATTGCAACATCACCTCAAGATACCTTTTGTAAAGATCTCCACGAACGAGTTTGCTAAATCATCCAATCCGACACGCCCTTTTTTATTGTACCATTTGATAGTATAGTGCACCATTCCGAGGAAGGCGAATGTGGCCACGCTGTGAGGGATCTCCTTTGTCAGTTGATTCCCTTTTAACTCCTCAAAGACATCCTTGAAGATGGAGACATACTCCCGCTGCTTTTCCACCAGGGTGCGATGGTGCTCAGGTGTCAGCGAATTCTGTTCATTCACGAGAAGGATGAGACGCTCCGGGGCCCCGGCATAATACCGTGTATAGAAGTGAAGCATGTGGGTCAGCTTGTCTCGCGGAAGAAGGTTCTCGGCGCAGATCTCCTTCAGGGTGGTCAGGGCGTTGTCCACGGCATCGTTCATGAGTTCGAAGAGGATCTCCTCCTTGCTCCGGAAATAGTGATAGAGGGATGACTGGTTCATACCAAGCTCGCGGGCGATTTCGCGCATAGACGTGGAATGGTATCCTTTATATGCAAAAAGGGGGGCGACGACGCTCTGAATCTCCCGAATTTTTTTCCGGTTTTTCGGACCAGGCACGGTGAAGCTCCCTGATATTCCAACAAACGTTTGATCGAAAATAGGAAAATATCACCCGCACGTGCCGGTGTCAAGTGTTACGACGGAAAACTGATGGTCTCGTAAAAAGTCAAGACTTCGGGTTTTCCGTCATTCCGGCGAAAGCCGGAATCCAGTAAAATCACATAGTTGACATCGCTCTGGACCCCGGTTTTCACCGGGGTGACGACTTTTTACGAATGCATCAA
>JAUPKI010000221.1 GCA_030837545.1 Thermodesulfobacteriota bacterium
TCCACCGCTTGTGCGGGCCCCCGTCAATTCCTTTGAGTTTTAGTCTTGCGACCGTACTTCCCAGGCGGAGTACTTAATGCGTTAGCTGCGGCACTGCAGGGGTCAATACCCGCAACACCTAGTACTCATCGTTTACGGCGTGGACTACCAGGGTATCTAATCCTGTTTGCTCCCCACGCTTTCGCGTCTCAGCGTCAATATCGGTCCAGGTAGCCGCCTTCGCCACCGGTGTTCCTCCTAATATCTACGGATTTCACTCCTACACTAGGAATTCCACTACCCTCTCCCGTATTCAAGTCTGACAGTTTCCAATGCACTTCCCGGGTTGAGCCCGGGGCTTTCACATCAGACTTAAAAAACCGCCTACACGCGCTTTACGCCCAATAATTCCGAACAACGCTCGCACCCTCCGTATTACCGCGGCTGCTGGCACGGAGTTAGCCGGTGCTTCCTTTGAGGGTACCGTCAAGTATCATGGATATTAGCCACAATACACTTCTGTCCCTCTGACAGAGCTTTACGACCCGAAGGCCTTCATCACTCACGCGGCGTTGCTGCGTCAGGGTTTCCCCCATTGCGCAAAATTCCTCACTGCTGCCTCCCGTAGGAGTCTGGACCGTGTTCCAGTTCCAGTGTGGCTGATCATCCTCTCAGACCAGCTAACCATCGTCGCCTTGGTAGGCCATTACCCTACCAACAAGCTAATGGTACGCGAGCCCGTCCCTGAACGGCAACTTTCATGAAGAGGTCACCTTTAATTCCAACAGCCGAGGCCGATGGAACCACATCCGGTATTAGTCCCGCTTTCGCGGGGTTATTCCGGTTTCAGGGGTAGGTTACCCACGCGTTACTCACCCGTGCGCCACTTTACTCTCTAACACTCAGTTGCCTGAGTGTCGGATTTCTCGTTCGACTTGCATGTGTTAGGCACGCCGCCAGCGTTCGTTCTGAGCCAGGATCAAACTCTCCACTTAAACTCTGGAGGGCTTTGAACCCTTTATTTCGTACTTAGAGACCTACACAACATCACTATTTAGTTTTCAAGGAACAAACGTATAAATGCCATCTTTTTTGAATTTAAGATATCCACCTGCAAATGTCAAGAAATAAATAGCGAACGATTTGGTCGGTGAATCTCAACGAAAAGAAGTCTTATACATGGTTAGTTATAGCGTGTCAACATTTTTTTTAGTCATAAACAAAAAAAATCGTATTTTTACCTGACGAGTTGGGACACCGGTACAATGATAACCTCACTTTTCAGGCTGTTCTGATATTCCCTAAGGATTTCAAGCGTCTCTGAGTATGGGTGCCCAATCCCGATGGCGGATCCAGACTCTCTTGCGACCTTGAGGAGATGCTCCATCTGATTAGATATGACATCTGGGTTGGGGTTGTTGTCCAAAAAAACCGTCCGTTGGGCCGCTGGAAGCCCTATTTTTTTTGCCTCTTCAGGCCCGACCGTTCCTTTTGTGGTCCGGCTGTCAATATAGAAAAGCCCCCTTATCTTCAATTCTCGGAGGAACAGAGACATCTTTTCAGGGCTTTCAGTGAACGACGATCCCATATGGTTGTTTATCCCTCGTGCACCGGGAAGCTGTCTCAGATTTCCATCCAGAATTGCCTTGATTTCAAGGTCATTCATCGACAGGAGCAGCGCTCCCGGACCCGGTTTCACGCATGGATAGTCCTTAGGTTCCATGGGCTGGTGCAAAAGGATCTCGCGTGCATTCCTTGTCGCTTCTTGCACCATGACATCTGTAAAGGGGGCGGATGGTAGGATCGAAAGCGTAAGCGGCAGATCCAAGTTGATGAACTCAAGGTCCAGCTCGCTATGATGGCCCAGATCATCGATGATAATTGCCACCTTGGGCCGTGATAATTCCATCTGAACACCCCTTCCGGGCCGTGGCCTCTGGGTGGCATCTGTACTCCTTTTTGCACCCTGCCCATCATCTACGGCGGGGCGATGTTTCCCCGACCCAGGCCGAGAAACCGTGATGTCAGCGAATTCAATGAGTGCATATATGCAGACCAGGATGGAGCAAAAAAAAACGAATGCTGGCAGCAGGAAAAGGAGAAAAATGCGCTTCTTTTTCATTCGCAAAGGGTCCAGACAGCCTTGTCAAGGCCTGTGAAGACCAGACTTCCTCCTATGCTCTTCTTGCCTGCCCCAGAGACGATGATCAGGACCCGGGCTGGATCTTTGAGAAAACGCTCCAGCTTTTCAAGAGCTGTAAGGCCTGACGGACCTGGTTGTCCTTTTCAAGAAGCATCTTGACCTTTTCATCTTTTTCCTGGGTTGATCCCTCCTCAGGTGTCTTCGTGGGATTGTCCGTTTCCAGGGGGATGTGCCCCTTCAGGTTTTCTTCTCGAATAAAACGTGGAGAGGGTTTTTGCGATGTTTCATCGGGGGCCAGGAAGGGAATTTCAATATCCGGCGTGATCCCGCTTGACTGAATCGACTTGCCGCTGGGTGTGTAATATCGGGCGGTGGTCAGGCGAAGACCGGAACCATCAGAGAGGGGAAGAATGGATTGGACCGAGCCTTTCCCAAACGTCCGGGTTCCCAGGACGATGGCCTTTTTATTATCTTGCAAGGCCCCAGCCACAATCTCCGCAGCGCTGGCGCTTCCCCCGTTGACCAGGACAATCATCGGGTAGTTTCGTTGCTTTTCGTCCTTGTGGGCGGTGGCCTGGATGTTGTGGGCATTCTCTCTCCCTTTGGTACTGACAATGACGCCCGAATCAAGGAAGAGTTCGGAGACATCTATGGCCTGTGCGAGGAGACCTCCGGGGTTGTTTCTGAGATCCATAATCAAGCCTTTCAAGGCGCCATCTTTTTCGAGTTCATCGAGGGCTGATGAGAGATCTTCTGCGGTATTGCTCTGGAAATTTGAGATACGGATGTATCCGATCCCTGGTTCAAGGGAGTAGCCCCTAACGCTCTTCAGAGGAATCATCCCTCTTGTGATAGAAAATTCCAGCGGCTTATCCATCCCTTCTCGAGCAATGGTTAAGTTGATTTTAGTCCCTTCAGGTCCCCGTATTTTCTTAACCGCCTCAATGAGACTCATATCCTGTGTGGATTGACCCTCCACCATAATAATCTTGTCCCCCGCCTTAATGCCGGCCTCGTAGGCCGGTGTCCCTTCAATAGGTGAGACAACGGTCAAAATTTTGTCCCTGACGGTAATTTCTATCCCGATTCCGGAAAAACTCCCTTTGGTTTCCGTCATCAATTCATCATATTCTTCTTTTGTCATGAAGGATGAGTGAGGATCCAGGCTTTGGACCATCCCCTTTATGGCCCCGTAAATCAGCTTCTGAGAATCCTGGGGCTCGACATAGTTTTTTTCCACCTGTCTGAGTACTTCGGTAAAGATCTCAATCTGTTTGTACACATCTTTCGTATCAGCCTTAACCTGTGAGTCATTGCTGTTAAAAAAGAGGAGTCCTCCCACAAAAAGGCATATCAGGGCAATATTTGTGACGTGTTTCCTTTTGGCAATGAACATATTTTGCTCCTTGGCAGTGTCATGGTTTCTGAGGGCAACAACCCTATTTGGGTTTCAGCCATTCCTGAGGATCCAGGCCTTTTCCCGCCCTCCTGATTTCAAAATAAAGCCTTCCCCCCTTTGAGACGCCATTCGCATTCACCCGTCCAACAACCTCTCCCTCTTCTACGACCTCCCCTTCGATTTTGTTTCTTGTCGAAAGGTTGGCGGATACCGTGAAGAAGCGCGCGCCATGATTGATAATAATGAGCTCGCCGTAGCCTTTCAGTCCCCCCGAAAAGGCAACTCTCCCTGGGAAAACGGCCCTTACGTCAGAACTTGGGGGCCCTTCAATAATGATGCCCTTATACGCTCGCAGCCTCTCCGATTGGAGCAAGTCCTGACCTTTCAACACCTTTCCATTCATCGGGTAGGGGAGTTTACCCTTAATATCCACAAAATGACAAGCCCGATCTGTTTCATAGGCGTCCTTTTTTTCAATATCGATGAGGGTCTGTTTCAGGCCTTCGGCCGCAGCCTCCAATTCCTGAACGGCTGTTTCGTAGAATTTCTTTTCCTGGTGTATGTTTACCAGAAGAAGGACCTTTTCCTCAAGCTCCTTCTTCAGCGACATCAGGCGGGCCTCTTCTTTTTTGCTCATCTCTTTAATTTGGCCCAGCCTTGCTTCTGTCTTGGAGATGTCTCCCCGGTGGGTCTGGGCCTGTTCTGCGGCCCTGACTAAGGCAGCTCTGTCTTCTGCCATGACGACCCTGAAATATTTGACCCGGCGCAGAAAGTCGGTGATATCCGTGACATTCGCCAAGGCCTTCAGATATCCGATCCTCGCATGTTTGTAGAACTCCACCAGTCTTTTCGAAATCTTGTTTTGGGCCTCCGTTGACAACTGTTTCAAATTCAACAGATTCCGCTTCAGCGCGTCGATTTCGGCGCTGGCATGACGAATCTTCTGGCTCAGGTCATTCACCGCACCTCTTTTCTCTGTCACCTCCTGCTCTAGACCGGCTACTTCTGCTAACAGATCCTTCTCTCGGAAGCCCAGTTTTCTGAGCTTCTCCCTTTCGCCTAAGAGTCTGCTCTCGATTTTTTTTATCTCCTCCTGATTCGGCTCAGATGGGGGTGTTGCACGGGCATGCCCTGTCAGGATGGCAAACCCGAATATCAAGCTGAACAAGGCCAGATTGTTTACCAATGATAAACGGATTTGTTTCATCATACGTCAAAAAAGCGGCCGATAGCGATAAAACTCCCGATGATCCCTAAGACCGTGCTCAAGAAAAAGACGATGGCCACATATCCTACCGGCAGGAAGACAAATTCAAGGGGCGCCGGTCCTATGAGATAGATCTTTTTGGCAGAAAAAGCGAGATATCCCAAAAAGAGCGCCAGGATTGCCAAGCCCCCTCCCAGTATTCCCTGCATCATCCCTTCCAACAAGAAGGGCAGCTTGATAAACCAGTCTGTGGCCCCCACCAGTTTGAGTATTTCGATCTCATCCCTACGTGAATAGATTGTCAGTTTGATGGTATTGGTGACGATGAAGACGACACATAGGCATAAAAGACCGCCGATGATGTAACCGATGAGGCTGACGACGTCCAGAACCCCCTCGAGTCTTTTCAGCCATTGCCTATTGTGCTGCACCTCTTCTACGCCGTCCAAGGCCTCCAGTTGCTGTTTTATTTTTTCAGGATCGATCTCCTCGGTCCTTGAAGCCTCGAATACGACCTCATAGGATGCAGGCAGCGGGTTGTGCGTCAACCGTTCGAGGAACCCGGCTTCCTCCCTCAAGGCGGCCTTCAACTCATTCATTGCGTCTTCTTTGGAGATGAATCGTCTGATCTGGGCGCCGGGCAGGCCCCTGATAAAGGAATCGATCTTATCCCTTTTGTATGCACTGGTTCCATCTTTCAGATAGACCGACATGGAGAGGGCGGTTCCCCATTGCCGGAGCCAGTTGCTCAGGTTCCCAAAAAGGAGTAGAAATGCGCCCAAAATTAATAGCGACGCAACGATGGTACCCAGGCTCAGAATATGAACGGTCACATTCCTTTTCATATTCAAAAGCGCCTGTCTTAAGAAATAGAATCTCAGCCCCATCACCGTGTATCCCCGGAGATGTTTCCTTGATTCAAAACGATGGTCCGACAGTCGGTGCCCTCCAGCAATTGGCGACTGTGAGTGGCGATAACGACCGTAGTCCCCCTCTGATGGATGTTCTTGAATAGTGTCATGATTTCCCTTGTCAGGTCCGGATCCAGGTTCCCGGTCGGTTCATCGGCCAGGAGAATCAATGGGTCCTTCACGATGGCCCTTGCAATGGCGACCCGCTGCTGTTCCCCTCCCGACAAGGAAAGGGGGTAGGCCTTTTCCTTTTCGGCCAGACCCACCAGCCTGAGCGTTTGGTGGGTCTTCTTTTTGACAACCTTGGGTCGAAAGCCGGTCACCTCCAGGGCAATGGCCACGTTTTCAAAGACCGTTTTTTTAGGCAGCAATTTGAAATCCTGAAACACAAAGCCGATCTTCCGGCGTAGAAGGTCGAGTTTGGATCTGCTGATCCTGTTCAGGTTGATGGCGTTGATGAGGATGTGGCCGGTGGCCGGTTTTTCGGCCCCGAAGATCAGCCTGAGAAGCGTTGTCTTTCCTGCTCCGCTCGGTCCGGTAACGAAGACGAATTCGCCTTTGGCGATTTTTATGTCGATGGTATTCAGAGCAATGCTGGGACCGAAATTCTTTGAAACATGAAACAGTTGAATCATGAGTTGTCACCGGCCGTTTGTTATCAGACGCCTGGCGGCCATAAAGCTCAACGGTCCAACGGATCCAGGGCTGTGGCAACCGTCTCAGACGCTAATACTCTCCCATGGCCCTCTGCAGGTTGGCTGTGGCCAGATGATACTGAAAGAGGGCGTTGAAGTGAAAGACCCTTGCACTGGTCAGATATCTCTGGGAATCCAGCACCTCAGTAGAGGTGGTTACCTGGGCCTTATACCGTTCCTGACTCACCCTCAGATTTTCTTCACCCTGTTCGACGGCCTTGGCCGTAATGGGTATGTTCGCCTCTGCCGTTTGTATGTTCAACACCGCATCTTTGATCTGAAGCTCAATGTTTTCTTGCAGTTCCATCTTGGTTTTCAGCAGTTCGTTCTTGACGCTTTCCTGTTGCTTCACCCCATAATAGGTCTTTCCCCATTCCCAGAAGGTCCAGGTCAACCCAACGCTGGCCTCCCAGTTGCTCCCTTCGAGACCGCTCCCGCCGGACACGGACGGGGTGTCGCCCTCTTTGATATAGTCCCACCTGAATGCCACCTCGGGGTAGTTTTGGCTCTCGGTGTATATGATTTTCTGGTCTGTTTGGAGCAGATTGGTTTCGATGATCTTTATCTCCGGCCGGTTGTTGAGCGCCTTTTCAAGGTATTCCTGAAAGTCCCCGGCCAGGGATTCATGGACCTTGATATCGACCACATCCACCTCTGCGCTGACCGGTCTGGACAGGACGGCATTGAAACTGGCCCGTGCCAGCCGGGCGTCATTCTGGGCCTTTATCAGATTGTGTTTGGCGTTGCCGGCCTCGACTTCGGATTGGAGGAGATCGTTTATTGGGATCATTCCCACCTTGTAGAAATTGCGCGCCACCTCGGCATGAGACTCCAATGCCTCGAATGCCTTCTGGGCGGTTTCCACGGCCATATCTGCGGTAAGGATGTTGAAGTAAGCCTTTTTCACCTTGAGGGCGAGGTCCAGTTTCTCCAATTCAACCTCTAAATCAGACTGATTGATGCCCAGTTCGGCGAGGCGGTAGGAGCTGATAAGGGCAAATCCAGTAAAGATGGGCTGTGTGATGGTCCCTCTCCACTCATAATTATTCAAGCTGCCGATTTCATATTTGTTTCCCTGGATTTCACTCGTTCTAAGGGACCCGTATCTGGCATAGCCGTACGATGTACTCAATTTGGGGAGGAATTCGGCCCTGGCCTGATTTTTGACATAGGTCGCCTGACTGATCTTTTCCTCCTTCGCCTTGAGTTGCCAGTTATTAGCCAATGCCTCTTTGACGGCTTCATTTAGAGTGTAGATCTTTTTCCCTTCGGCCAGTCCGAGCCCAGGAAAGAAAATTGTGGAAAGGATGTAAAACACCCCTCCCCAAATCAGCCACGTCTTCACCTTCATCTTTTTCCCTCCGTTTTCCATTTTATCGTTGGATATTCATTAAAACAGGACATGGCAGATGTCAATGTAAACATGCAGCCATTGAACCAAGACCGCCGCGTACACAGGTGGGATAAAGGTATCATTGATACCGGCAAGTGGTCAGCGCAGAGCATTTTTTAAAGGCAGGGCCAAAATGGGTGGCGCCGGTCCGCATAGCCGGAAATAATTTGTAACAACGGCTGGGAATGTGGTAAGTTCAACTTTGCTGGTCAGGAGTGAGCGTCTCTCAGTGCAACTCAGAGGAGAAAGGGTTCTAAAAATGGCTGGTAAGCTTAAACGAAAGGCCTTGTGGCTTATCCCTTTGCTGCTGTTGATCGTGGCGATAGGCGCGGTTGCCATACAACGCGTGACGGACAGAGCCGAAGAAAAATCCAGTCTCAAGGGCATGGCGCCTGATCCGCTGGGTGTCCGCTGCATACGGACGGTGCGGGGGCCGATTCATGCGCTGGTCTTTGGGGAAGGGACGGCCAGGGCGGTGCGGCGCGAATTCCTTACCTTTGAGCACCCCGGCAAGGTGACCTATGTCAAGGCGAACCAGGATGGCCGCCCCATCAGCGAAGGGGACTGGGTCAAGGGACCGCGACCAGGCCAGCAGCTTGGCGAATTGCTCGCATCTGTGGATAAGCGGCAGCACGTTGAGGAGTTGAAGGTGGCAGGATCCGCCCGGGTCGAGTCCAAACAGCAGGTGGAGGTAGCCCGCGCCCAGATCGCCCAGGCAGAGGCCCAGCAGAAGCTGGCCATGGAAAATTACAAGCGAAAGGAGACGCTGTATGGCGTCAAGGCCATTTCAAAATATGAGCTGGATGTGGCGCGTACCAACCTCAAGTCTGCGGATACCGAGGTTCAATCTGCACGGGCAAGGCTTGAGTCCGCGGTGTCGGCCGTAGCGGCGGCCGAGGCCCGCATCAATCAAGCCCGTCTCCCCATGGAGCGCAGCAGCATCTATGCCCCCTTTGACGGGGTCCTCACCTACGTCAATATCAAGCAGGGAGATTATTTCGCCGCCAACCTCGTGGATCTGAGCAGCGAGGAGGCCCTGCTCCGGACCGTTCCGATGGTCATTATCGATCCGGATCAGTTTGAGGTAACCCTGGAACTTCCTTATTTCGAAGGGGCCCTTGTCATGCCGGGACAACCGGCCCTGATTATGACCTCTGCCCATATGGCCCCATCCGTCTCAGATCTGAAGGCGGATGTTCCCCTGAAGGAGGGAATGGTCCGTGGTACTGTTTTTTCAGTCAATCCGGCGGTCAGCCCGGGCGGACGCTCCATACAGGTCAAGGTCAGGACAGCGAAAGGGCCGCGGGGAATTCGGGACGGGATGTTTGTCACGTGCTGGATCGTTGTGGACGAAAAGCCGGACGCGGTTGTGGTCCCGTTTGATGTCTTCATCTACCGGCAGAACAGACCCTACGTGTTCAGGGTCGATACGGCCGGAAAAAGGGTGGAACAGATAGAGATCGTTGAAGGCATTTCCGGCCTTTCCATGCAGGAAATCCTGCAGGGGGTGGGGGAGGGCGAGCTTCTTGTCACGGACGGACGGCATCGTCTCAGCAACGGGGCCCCTGTAGAAGTCATCGAGATTGTAGGAGAAAAGACGAATTGAACGAGAACCCATCCCTGCGCCGGGAGGATAAGGCCGAACCCTCGGCCCTTGTGCGCTTTTTCTTCATTCGACCCATTTTTGCCATCCTTTTCACCTTTATGCTCGTGATTTCAGGTCTGATGGCCTATCAGTCCATTGTGAAGGAGGCGGCCCCGGATCTCGCCATTCCGCAGGCCACCGTAGAGACCGAATGGCCCGGCGCCGACCCGGAAACCATTGAAAAGCAGATTACCAATGAGATCGAAAAAAAGATCAAGTCGATGAAGGGTCTAAAACGGGTCCGCAGCGCTTCCTTCGATTCCTTTTCTGTTGTCGCCGTGGAGTTCCGTTCGAATGCCAATCTGGACGAATCGATGCAGATATTGAGGGAGAAGGTCCGGGATGCGGAACCTGACCTGCCGAGGGATGCCAAAAAGCCCAAGATCGAGCAGGTCTCGGTCGACGATACCCCCATACTGACCATTACGCTATTTGGGGACCTGGATACGGCCATCGTGGGAAATGCGGCCAAGTATCTCAAAGATCAACTTGAAAAGATCCCTGGTGTAAAGAAGGTCGATCTCGGCGGCAGACAAAAGGAGGTGGTCTGGATCCACTTGGATCCCGCCCGCCTGGTTTCATTAGGGATTTCCCCCACGACCGTGCGCGACAAGATACAGGCCGCGAATCTGGACATGCCCTGGGACAAGATTGAGAGCGACCAGATCGGGGCGGTCATTCGATTGTATGGCCGTTTTCGAGATATTCAGGACCTGCAAGACCTTCCGGTGGCTCGAATAGCTTCCGGACGCGTCGTTCGCCTGAAGGAAATCGCGAACGTCCGCCGAGACCTGGAGAAGGAGACCTCTCGGGTCGCCGTCAGTTGGAAGGGATCGCCGTATAAACGGGCCATCGACGTATCGGTGATGAAGGTGCCCGGAGTAGATACGCTCAAGACCATTGAGAGCATCAAAGACCTTCTCGATGAGGAGGCCCAAAGCCCCAATCTGCCATATGGCCTCAAGCATCAAATCACCTCCGACCAGTCGGAGTTTATCTGGGAAAAGTTGCGGGACGTCTTTAATAACGGCTGGCAGGCCATGCTGTGCGTCTTTGTGGTCCTCTTTTTCATGCTGTCCTGGCGGGAGGCTCTCGTTGCAGGCCTGTCGATCCCCGTCACCTTCTTAGGGGCGCTGTGGATGGTCTCTATCCTCGGGTATTCGCTCAATGAAATGGTCATTATCGGAATGGTCATCGCCCTGGGTCTCCTGGTGGACGTTTTTATCCTGATGATGGAGGGGATGCATGACGGCATTTTCCGCGAGGGTCTGACCTTTGATCAAGCGGCCGTCAAGACGGTTAGGACCTATGGCATGGCGGCCTTTGCCGGGCAGGCCACCACCATCCTGTCCATGGCGCCCCTCTTCGGAATCGGGGGCATCGATGGGAAGTTCATTCGAATCATCCCGGTCACCGCCATTTGCTGCCTGGTGCTCAGCTTTGTGATCGCCCTGTTGGTGGACATCCCTCTTTCCCGTGCGGTCTTCTCCACTGCCAAAAAGGGCGCCAAAGAGAGTCGCATCGATCGGTTGACTAAGGTCTGTTCTCAATGGTTGTGCGCCTGGAGCCTCAGGACCACGGTCCGGAATAAATGGACGGCCTTGTTGTGTGCCGGCGTCACCGTGGCCCTTTTTGTCCTATCTATCTATGCCATGGGGCTCCTTCCGAGCCTCCTTTATCCCAAGGCCGACGGCAGAAATCTGGGGATCACCGTTGAACTGGCGCCCGGCGGCACACTGGCCGTTTCCCAGAGGGCGGCCCATGAACTGGGCGAGATCCTCTCTTCCAAACCCTACCTGGAGAGCGTAGTGACGTTCGTAGGTCAGAAAAGTCCCCTGTCAAGAAATTCCCTCGGCGAATCCCTTGTGCCGTTCAAAGACCCTTCTTATGTGGGGTTTTCCTGCATTTTTACGAGGCTTGAAGACAGGGACCAGATGGCGTTTCAATATCTGGACGAGGTTCGGGAGGAGCTGACATCAGCGCTCAGACGCTATCCGGGCAGCCTTCTGGTCTTCACGCCGCAGACCGGCGGTTCCACCACTGAAGACCCGATACAGGTCCAGTTGGAGGGCGACGATATGGAACGGCTTCGGGAGATGTCTGTCCAGGTGCAGGCGGCCCTGATGGGGATTCCCGGAGCCTCGGATGTCCGAGACAATCTGGGACCGGCGCGCCAGGACGTCAAGTTTATTCCCAACAGGGAGGCCCTCGATTTTTATCAGATCGGTCAGGATGATCTTGCCTATCAGATGCGGTTTGCTATGACGGACGATGAGGTGGGCAAGTTTCCGCTCGGCGGAACAGAGGAAGATCTAGAGATCCGTATGGGGATGGCCTGGCCCAGTCGCAGGGGGTTGCCCGGAGGACCTACCCGTATCGAAGAGGTCTCGCTGATCAGACCCTTCAGGCCGAATGGAGAGACGGTCTCGATCCTCTCCATCCTGAACCCGGTCGTTACCGAGGCCCCCCTTTCCATCACCCACCAGGGAGGAAGACGGGCCGTGACCGTCCTGGCCAAAACTGGAAACCGAACGGTCAATGAGATCCTGTCGGATCTGGAGCCTCAGTTGAAGAAGATGCGGGGAGACTGGCCCCAGGGATATACCTATCATTTTGGCGGGGAGGCCGAGGCGGCGGCCGAGACCTATTCATCGGCCGGGAAGATGTTTGTGCTGGCCATCTTCCTGGTCTTTGCCCTCCTGGCCCTGCAGTTTGGTTCCTTCACCCAGCCCTTTATCATCATGCTGTCCATTCCCTTTGCCATGATCGGCACATTTGGGGGTTTTTTTCTGGCATGGATTCCCCTTTCTTTTCCAGCCATGATTGGTATTATCTCCCTGGTGGGCATCGTGGTCAACGATGCCATCGTCATGATTGAGACCA